>JAAVHR010000096.1 GCA_014799595.1 Clostridiales bacterium
AAGGAAGTCATGGAATATCTTACTTCCGTGTTACGTGGAGAAGCAATGTCATCTGAAATTGTGGTAGAAGGATGTGGAGAAGGATGTAGTGAAGCAANGGAAATGAAAAAAGAGCCAAGTGAAAAAGATAAACTAAAGGCTGCTGAACTACTTGGTAAAAGATATGGAATGTGGAAAGACAAAGTAGAGGTGGAAGGAGAACTTGGTGTAAACATCATTGATGATGTATGAAAGGTGCCACAATAAGAATTTCAGAGATAATCAATAACAATTTCCACAAGTTCTGGAGAGAGTCAAAAGAGCATAACTACTTAAAATATGTATTAAAAGGTGGTCGTGGTTCGGCAAAATCAACACATATTGGTTTTCGGATAATCATGGATATAATGAGATATCCCATATCAGCATTGGTTGTAAGGAAGGTAGGCAATACTCTTTCTGAGAGTGTTTATGAACAGTTAAAAGAATGTGCAGAAATCATGGGAGTTTATCAATACTTTGAGTTTAAAGTATCGCCATTACAGATTAAGTACAAGCCAAGAGGAAATAAGATCATATTCCGTGGTGCAGATGACCCAGCAAAGATAAAATCTCTAAAGGTTGCAAAGTATCCAGTTGCACTTCTTTGGATAGAGGAACTGGCAGAGTTTAAGACAGAAGAGGAAGTGCAGACTATTGAACAATCTGTACTTAGAGCAGAACTTCCAGAAGGGTTGCATTATTCATTTTTTTATTCATATAACCCACCCAAAAGAAAACAGAGCTGGGTAAACAAAAAATACAATACACATGATATTTCCAAAAACACTTATGTGCATCATAGTACCTATTTAGAAAATCCACATACTTCCAAAGAGACTATTGAGGAAGCAGAGGATCTAAAACAAAGGGATGAATATAAGTACCGCTGGCTATTCCTAGGAGAGCCTATTGGTTCTGGTGTTGTACCATTTAGTAATTTGGTATTTAGAGAGATTACAGATGAAGAAATACAAAGATTTGATAATATCAGACAAGGATGTGATTGGGGGTATGCTACAGATCCACTTGCCTTTGTCAGATTACATTATGACAAAACAAGAAGGAAAATTTTCTTTATGGATGAAATCTATGGTGTGAAGTTGTTTAACAGGGAACTTGCCAAGAAAATGAAACAAAAAGGCTATGATACTACATTAACAACAGCGGATAGTGCTGAACCAAAAAGCATTTCAGAAATGAAAAATGAGTTTGATTGTAATTTTAAGGGTGCCAAAAAAGGACCTGGAAGTGTTGAATACGGTGAAACATGGCTCGACGATTTAGAGGAAATTGTAATTGACCCCAAGCGAACACCCAATATTGCACGAGAATTTGAGTGTATTGATTATGAAACAGATAAAGACGGAAATCCAAGAGCAAAACTTGAGGATAAGGACAATCATACAATAGATGCCACCAGATATGCATGTGAAAAAGATATGAAGTCAGGTGGTGGCATATCAATATTAAAGTAAGGCAGGTGAAAAGAGTAATGGAACTGGATGTAATGAAAAAACTTATAAAAAAGTATGAAACTGGTCATATCAATTTCATACTGCATGCAGATGAGGCAGAGCGTTATTATAGAAATAAAACAGACATATTATACAAAGGAAAAGAGAAGACGGATGACGAAGGGAATCCAATTAGGAATGCCAATAATCGTATTCCTAGAAACTTCCATGGTCTTATTGTAAACCAAAAAGCATCTTACGCATTTACAGCACCGCCCCTGTTTGATATTGGAAACACAGCAAATAATAAAAAAGTCACAGAGGTATTAGGGGATGAATATGCGAAGAATTGTATGGAGCTTTGTGTAAATGCTGCCAACACATCCATTGGATGGGTGCATTACTGGGAAGATGAAAGCGGATTTGAATGGGCAGTAGTAGACAGTAAACAAATCATTCCTATATGGTCGAGAAACCTAAAACAAAAATTAATAGGAGTATTGAGAGTATATTCAGACTTAGATGAAGAGACTGGGGATATGTATACATACTATGAATATTGGTCAGACACATACGCACAGTCATTTAGAAGAAAGACCACTGACACAGAATATAACAGTTTCACATATCATGATATGTTTATTAATCCAGAGACCTCAGAAATGGAATCCTGCTATAGCCACAATTTTAATGAAGTACCATTTATACCATTTTTTAATAATAACATTCATACAGATGATTTGCAAAATATAAAACCACTGATAGATGTCTATGACAAGGTATTCAGTGGTTTTATTAATGACTTGGACGATGTACAGGAACTTATTTTTGTACTTACCGGGTATGGTGGTACAAATTTAAATGGATTTCTACAGGATTTAAAGAAATACAAAGTAATAAAAATGGATGGTGATGAGGAAAAATCAGGAGTTTCCACATTAAGCATTGAAATACCAATTGAAGCAAGAAACAGTGTACTAGAGGCAACCAGAAAGGCAATTTTTGAACAGGGACAGGGATTTGATCCACAACCAGAGAGTTTTGGAAATCAGTCCAGAGAGGCATTAAAGTTTATGTATTCTCTTTTAGAAATGAAAACAGGTTTAATGGAGACGGAATTTAAGTTAGGTTTTTCCCGATTGATAAGAGCTATTTGTAAGTATCTAAATATACCATATGAGGTAATAATTCAGACATGGACCCGCACCTGCATAAAAAACGATACAGAGCAGGCACAAATATGTAAGGATTCTGTAGGAATAGTAAGCAAGAAGACAATCTTGAAAAACCATCCATTGGTGGAGGATGCAGATGCAGAACTAAAACAGATAGAAAATGAGGAGCAGGAAGAACAAGAAAAAATAGATTCACAAGGATATCAACCATTCCCAAAGGATAAGGCTGGTGGAACAAATGAAGAATAGGGATTATTGGAAAAGCAGATTTGCACAGATGGAAGAGGAGGACTATAAGAAGTCGCAGAACTTCATCAAGGATATGGAAGAGCAGTTCCGCATAGCCCAACATAATATAACGATAGATATTGAACGCTGGTATAGAAGGCTTGCAGATAATAATGATATAAGCCTTGCGGCGGCCAGACAGTTGCTAAAAAGGGATGAACTGGAAGAATTCCATTGGAGTGTGGAACAGTACATAGAAAAGGGAGAAGATAATGTCCTAAATGAATACTGGATGAAACAGTTGGAGAATGCTTCTGCAAAGGTACACATTTTAAGGCTGGAAGCAATGAAATTACAGATACAGCAGCATAGTGAACTGTTATACACAAAGTATCATAATGGAGTAACAGACCACCTTAATAAATCCTATGCAGACCGTTTTTATCGTACTGCTTATGAGATACAAAAGGGTACAGGTGTAGGAAGCAACCTTGCCGAACTGGATACCAGAAAAATAGACAAAATACTTACTACCCCATGGGCAACAGATGGAAAAAACTTTTCAGATCGTATATGGAACAACAAAGACAAAATGATAAAGGAGCTTCATAGAGAACTTTCACAATCCATTATTAGGGGAGAAGACCCGAAAAAGGCAATTGACAGCTTGTCAAAAACATTAAATGCCAGTAAGAAAAATGTTGGTCGTTTAGTTATGACGGAAATGGCAGCAGTGACTTCTGCAGCACAAAAAGATTGTTTCAAAGAGCTAGATGTAGAACAATTTGAAATAGTCGCAACACTGGATTCTATCACATCAAAAATATGCCAGAACATGGATGGAAAGCACTTTAAAATGTCAGAGTGGGAAGTAGGAGTAACAGCACCGCCTTTTCATGTATGGTGCCGTTCTGTAACAGTACCATATTTTGAAGATAATTATGGATTAGTTGGGGAACGTGCAGCAAGGGATGAAGATGGAAACACTTATTATGTCTCAGCTAATATGACGTACCCAGAGTGGAAAAAGTCATTTGCGGATAGGGAAAGTAAAACAAAACTACAAGAAGTCAAAACTATTCTTGACCAAAATAATGATGTGAATTATAATACTATTAGGACAGTTAATGAACTGCAATCTGTTGCACAAGAAGTAAAAAAGTCTATTACAAATTATGCAGATAATAAATCAAAGTGGAGTGGGAAAATACATATAAATAATAATTTATTAAATTTAAATGATGCATTGGGGCAAAAGGAATGGAACTGCGATATTACATTAATAGATACTGCTGATGATGGAATTGTATGGCATGAAATGCTTCATTCTTGTTCGATTAGTCATTATGATATTCAAACCTATATTGATAATCAGCTAATAGAAGAAGCATCTGTTGAATTTTTGAAACAGCAGATATGTAAAGAAAAGCAGATTAAATCTATTTCAGCTTATGAAGAATTGGTTATCATTCTTCAGACTTTAAATAGTAGGTTTAACTACAATACAGATATGGAATTTGCAAAGGAATTATTCAATATTCCTCTTCCTGAAAGATATCAGTGGTTAGAAGATAAAGTTGATAATAGTTTACGGAATGCAAATGCAACATTTGAGGATTATAACGAGGTAATGAAATACATAGAAAGTTTGAAGGGTGGCATATAACATGAGCGATATGCAGGAATTATTGAAAACAATAAGATTGCAGAAAGAAAACCAGAAAAAAAGATCAATGACGGTAGCAGGGAAATTAAAAGATAGAATACTTAAAGGCAAAAAAACAAATGAGGAATGGCTACAATTAAAAAAAGATGTAAATGATTTTTTTCAATCTGATGCATCAGAAGAAGATAAAAAGATGCTTGGCGGCTATACAGAATCACTAAATATGATTTGTAGTGCAATAGAAGAAGGAAGGATTTAAGCTTAGGAATTATATCAATGAAAGATAAATAGTATATGGATAGAGAAAGGAAGCAGAATACATGAGATTATACAATATTTATTATATATGTAAAAATACTCTTGATAGTATTAAAGAATTAAAATATACAGAAGCAAAAGTTTCTAATATATATAGAATTGATAATTGGGAAACAGTGAGGGAAGGATTAATTATACTAAAAGCGATACCATTCTTAGCAAAATATATTGATAATATATTTGAGTGTGTGCCTATTTATTCGAGAAAGAGAGAAAGACCACAAGTTGATACACTTGAAAGAGATAAAATTATAAGATTGATGAGAGATCTTGTTGCGAGAACAGATACTGTAATTGAATTATATGAGTCTATGGAAAAAGGAGAAGCAAAAGAAGGTATAGATATAAAAATTCCAGAATGTGATTCTTTTAAAGAATATATTCAGTATATGAAAGATATTGATTTTATTTTTAGCCAAAGCCCATTTATTAGTAAATCAAAGGAAGAGATTGTATTTAATACAGTAGATGTGGGTTCTATATGGTTATCCTTTTTTGTAAAAGCAACGGCTGGAGCACATGTTATTTTAAATATATTGTCAAAAATGTCAGAGATGGCAATAAAAATCAAATCTAATAGTGTTGTTATAAAGCAACAAGAAGAAATGTTAAAAACAATGCAACAGAAAAATGAAATAGGAAGCGAAGTAATAGATGTATTTAAAAAGCTCAAGGAAAATATTTTAGATGATGCAGTATCCGAACTTGAAGTGGAGTGTAATTTATCTGTAAAAGAACCAGAAGACAGAGACAGGGCAAGAAGGACATTAGAAAAGTACGCAGAATTAATAGATAAAGGAGTGGAAATATATTGTGCAATAGAAACACCAACGGATATCAAGGTACAGTTTCCATTTTCAGATAATGCTCCAGAGATACCAGAAGGACTTTTAAAACTGATAGAGGAAAAGAAAGAGAACGAAAAAGAGACCATCAATTAATAGTTATAATGGCTTTTTGATGCTCAAAAAGTAAAAGTTGCACTGGTGCAACTCAAACAGATAATTAAGGCACTCAATGGAGTGTCTTTTTTGATGCAAAAAATGAAGAGATATATTGTCCAATACCAGCCAAGACATAAAAACTGTCTGGAATAATTCCTGGGCATGAAATTAAAACTGCTCAACGTGTGGCACACATATAAAAGCCAGAAAGGAAAAGCTATGAAACTAGAAGAATTATTGGGTGAAGAACTGTATAAACAGGTTAAGGAGAAATTAGATGCTGCAAATGCCAATGAGATGGATAAGCTAAAGCATATACGGTATGTAGATTTATCCGAGGGTGAGTATGTTGGAAAAGCAAAATATGATGCACTTACCACAGAAAAAGCGAATCTGGAAACACAGATTACCACACTGAATAACACCATTGCCGACTTGAAAAAGAACAACAAGGATAATGAAGCGTTACAAAATACAATCAATACTCTGAATGGGGATATCAAGAAGCTTCAGGAGGAAAATGTAAAGACCGGTAAAACTTATGCATTGAAAGAGCAGCTACAAAAGGCAGGTGTGGTTGACCCTGATTATCTGATTTATAAAGCAGGTGGAATTGAGAAGTTCAATTTTGACAAGGAAAATAAGCCTATTGGCATAGAGGATACCATCAAGCCTTACAAAGAAGATACCACAATGGCACATCTGTTTAAGCAGGAGCAAAGAAAACCACCATACGACCCGGTAAATGGCGGAGCAGGTGGCGCGGTAAATCCATTTGCAAAAGAAACCTTTAATCTGACAAAACAAGGGGAACTCCTAAAGAGTAATCCAGAGCAGGCAAAAGCACTTGCGGCAGCAGTCGGAGTGACAATATAAAAGAAAGGAAAGGTGATAGTATATGCCTATTACAAAAATTGAGGACGTAATTGTCCCAGAACTATTTAACAAATATGTGGTAAATCGAACCATGGAATTATCAGCATTGTTCCAAAGTGGAATTGTGGTAAATTCACCAGAATTTAACAAACTGGCAAGTGAAGCAGCCAGAACCCATAATATGCCATTCTTTGAAGATTTACAGGGAGAATCAGAAGCTACCTTAGAAGATAAGAAGATGACCGCAAAGAAAATAGGATCTAACAAAGATGTTTCAACCACGATTCTAAGACAAAATATGTGGGCAGCAACTAACTTATCCGCAGCACTTGCAGGTGCAGACCCAATGAAAGCAATTGGTGACCTTGTAGCAGGATATTGGGCAAGGGATATGCAAAAAGAATTGATTGCACTGTTAGCAGGAATCTTTGGCAGTTTTACAGAAGGGGAAGGCGAATCGGCTAAGACAGTGTGCAGAATGCAGGATCATATCTTAGACTTAACAGGGCAGAAGACAGCGGCGGCTAAGATTATCAGTGCATCCGCATTTATTGATGCATGTCAGCTTCTAGGTGATGCACAGGGACAGCTTACCAGTGTAGCTATGCACTCCGCAACTAAATCATATTTAAAGAAACAGAATTTAATTGCCACAGAAAGAGACTCTGTTGGAGTTGAATTTGAAACATACCAGGATAGACGTGTCATTGTGGATGATGGTTGTCCGGTAAAGGATGGAGTATATTCAACCTTCCTGTTTGGAAATGGAGCTGTAGCTTATGGCGAAGGAAGTCCAGAAGGACATGTTGCTACAGAAGTAGACCGTGACAAACAGACAGGTGGTGGTATTGATTACTTGATCAACCGAAAAGCGTTTATTCTCCATGCAAGAGGAATTGCTTACACTGGAGCAGTACGGGAAAATGTAGAAACTCCTACAAGAGCAGAGATGGCTATGGCTGAGAACTGGAAACCGGTTTATGAACCAAAGCAGCTTAGGGTTGTGGAAATCCGGCATAATATAGCATAAATTGGCGGTGATGCATAGTGAATAAGAAACTTGCAACATTAAAATCTCTTCTTGGAATTGAGATTCAGGATAACAGCAAGGATATACCGCTGGAATTTGCCCTAGACAATACAGAAGAAATCATAAAAAACTATTGTAATATCGACAAGGTACCAGCGGAACTACATACAACACACATCCGTATGGCAATGGATTTGTACAGGATGGAGCAACCAGGGGAAGAGGATACTCCCCTAGTTGAAACTTCTGTAAAAGAAGGAGATACCACAGTAAACTATAGCAAGGTTCATACTTCTGAATATATGGGATCTATTTTGAAAGATTATAAAAAGAACCTGAACCGCTTCAGGAAGGTGGGATTTTCATGAATATGAGAAAAACCATTGAACGTATGTACATTGGGAAATGTAGTGTATTTGAGTATAAGAAGACAACAGATAAAAAAACAAAATTGACAAAACAGGAGGAAGTCTGCGTATATGAAGAAATACCATGCAGACTTTCCTTTTCTTCTTCTCCAGTAACAGATACCAATGGTGTAACAACAAAGGAGCAGTTAGTTAAGTTGTTCCTTGCCCCAGAACTTGTGATAAAGGCAGGATCTAAAATAGTAGTCACACAAAACGGAATAACAGACGAATATGAAAGCAGTGGAAAACCAGCGGTATATGGTTCACACCAGGAAATTAATCTGAAATTATTTGAAGGGTGGGCTTGATATGGCAAGAATGGGAAGTTTTGATATAAGAGGCTTGAAAAACCTTCAAAGAAACCTAAATAAGATTCAGGAGCAGCAGGTCAATGAATTTGTGGAAGGATGTGCCAAGGAACTTGCTGCAAGGTTACTTGCAAAGGTAATTAAAAGAACACCAGTAGGAGATTATAGCAAAGAGATAGAAGTCACAGCAAAAAGAGACAGCAAGAAACATAAAAAAGGTGACACCTATAAGAAGAGGATTAATCCAACTGGTAAAATGGGAGGTACTCTAAGAAGAGGATGGACTTCTCAAAAGGGTAGTGGTTCAGAAGGGTTGAATACAAGAAGTGCGACACAATTTGTTGATACCCTAAATGTAAATCATTTTGGAGATACTTATGTGATTGAAATTATTAATCCTGTAGAGTATGCTTCTTATGTAGAGTATGGGCATAGAACACCAGACCATAAACGATGGGTCAAAGGGCATTTTATGATGACCATTTCTGAGCAGGAAATCCAGCAGATTGCCCCGAAAGTCTTGGAAAAGAAAATTAAAAAGTTTTTGGGAGGTGCATTTAATGGTCAATGAAGTAATTGCAGGTATTAGCAATGCTCTGTATTCCGAATTTGGTTATGAAAACCACATGGAAGAGATTAAGCAAGACTTGAAAGAGCCTTGTTTTTTTATTTCCAGCATAAATCACCAAAATAAAAGATATCCGGGACAAAGATACAAAAGGAATAACCAGTTTGTTATACAATATTTCCCGAAATCAAAAACCGATACAAGGGCAGAATGCTATAGCGTAGCAGAAAGAATGGATATGTGCTTAGAGGTAATTGAAGTAGATGGCAAAACCATTCGTGGCTACAACATGAATTATGAGATAACAGATGAGATATTACATTATTTTGTAGATTATAACTTCTTTGTTCGAAAAATGCAGACAACCACAACCATGGGAACTATGGGAGAAGGAATATATGTGAAAGGCAGGTGATAGATTATGGCAAATACTAAGAAAGCAGAGGAAAAAACAACAGAAGAAAAGAAGGCAGAAAGAAGGTTTACAAAGGAACAGATTCTTTCCTCTAGCAAATACGCAAGACGAAGGGATTTACTGGATGCAGTTTTGGAAGATGGGAAATTGTATACTGTAAAAGAAGCAGACACAGCAATTACAAATTTTATGAAAGGTAAGGTGAGTAAATAATGGCTTTAGGTGGTGGAACATTTTTAACACAAAATAAGGTGTTACCAGGGACATATATTAATTTTGTTTCTGTAGCATCTGCAAATGCAGGTTTATCAGACAGAGGGATTGCAACTATGCCTCTTGAACTGGATTGGGGTGTAGAAGGTGAAGTCTTTACTGTAACAAGTGAGGATTTCCAGAAAAATACACAGAAAATATTTGGGTATTCCTATACCCATGAAAAAATGAAAGCATTAAGAGATTTATTTCTTAATACAAATACTCTTTATGCATACCGCTTGAACAGTGGAGGAGTAAAGGCAAGTAATAAGTATGCAACTGCTCTGTATGGCGGTATTCGTGGGAATGATTTGAAAATCAGTATCCAAGGCAATGTGGATGATGCGGATGCATGGGATGTGATCACCTATCTTGGAACCGAGAAAGTAGATACACAGACAATTACAAATGTAAAAGAACTATCTGCTAATGATTATGTAGAATTCAAGAATGAATTTACCCTTGAAGTAATTTCCGCAGCGGCACTTTCGGGAGGAACCAATGGCGAAGTGACAGGGGAATGCTGGCAGGCATACGCTGATAAAATCGAATCTTATACATACAACACTATGGGGATTGTAACAACAGATGATACCATTAAAAAGTTGTTTATCTCTTTCAATAAGCGTTTGCGTGACGAGATGGGAATCAAGTTCCAACTGGTACTATATGATTATCCCAAAGCAGATTATATGGGAGTTATCAGTGTAAAGAACAAATGTCTTGATGGTGCTGATAAAGGTGAAGAAGGTAAAACGGTATATCCAGATGAAGCGGCAGCAGTGTATTGGGTCACTGGGGCACAAGCTGGATGTAATGTCAATGCCTCTTGCCAGAATAAGACCTATAATGGTGAATTTAACATTGATACAGACTATACACAGGCACAATTGATTGTAGCAATCAAGGCAGGGGAATTTATGTTTCATTCTGTAAACGGAAATACACGTGTGCTGGAAGACATTAACACAATGGTAACTACAACAAATACCTGTGGTGATGTTTTCAAGGATAACCAAACAATCAGGGTTATTGACCAGTTGGCAAATGATGATGCTGTATTATTTAACACAAAATATCTTGGCCGGATTCCGAATGATGCAGCAGGACGGACAGCCCTTTGGTCGGACCTTGTGAAAATCCGTAAGGAATTACAGACAATAAGAGCCATTGAAGATTTTAGTGAAAATGATGTAATGGTTACACAGGGCGATACCAAAAAGTCCGTTGTCGTAAACGGTGCAATCACTGTAGTAAATGCCATGTCAAAGATGTACATGACAGTAACCATTGGGTAAGAAAGGAGTGCTTTAAATGGGCGAAAAAACAGAAAAAACAGTTATGCTTTCCGAAGATACGATTTCTGCAGCATTGGCAGAATGTTTTATCACAATTGGAGAAAACCGCTATAATTTTATGCAGGCAATTAACTTAGAAGCCAAGTTTGAAAAGACAAAATCGAAAATCCCTATCTTGGGAAAGACTGGAAAAGGAAACAAGTCAACTGGATGGGAGGGAAGTGGCTCAGCAACTTTCCACTATAATACTTCTATTTTCCGAAAAATGATGCTGGATTATAAGAACACAGGAAAAGATGTCTATTTTGACATCCAGATTATCAATGATGATCCTTCCAGTCATGCAGGAAAGCAGGAGATTATGTTACTTGGTTGTAACATTGATGGTGGTGTTTTGGCAAAGTTTGATGCAGATGGGGAATATCTGGATGAAGATATGGACTTCACCTTTGAAGATTTTTCTATGCCTACAGCATTTGCCGATTTAAAAGGTTTTTTAATTTCTAAATAAGAATAGAAAGGATGAATAGTTTATGTCGAATTTAAGTAGATTTTTAAAACAAAATAAAATAACAAAGGAAAATGAGAAGTTTGCTCCAACCGCTTCCTTGCTTGGAGAGGATGGAAAGCCTTTAGAATGGGAATTTAAACATATTACATCAAAGCAGAATGAGGAGTTGCGTGAAAACTGTACAATTGATGTGCAAATTAAAGGCAAACCAAACATGTTCAGACAGAAACTGAAAACATCCCAGTATCTGGCAGAAATGATTGTTGCAAGTACAGTTGTTCCTAATCTCTATAATAAAGAGTTGCAAGAATCCTATGAAGTGAAAACACCAGTGGAGTTGCTATATGCTTTAGTAGATGACCCTGGGGAATTTACAGAACTGGAAGCATGGGTTCAGAAGTTTAACGGATTCGACCAAACGATTGAGGACAAAGTAGAAGAAGCAAAAAACTAATTGAGGAAGGGGATGGTGAAGCAAATTATGCTTACTATGCCCTTCATAAATTACATATAAGACCATCTGAATGGTGTGCAATGGAGACAAATGAAAGAGCCTTTATCATTGCCGCCATTCAGATAAAGATTGAAGCAGAAAAGAAAGAGAGAAAGAAAGCAGAACGAAGTGCAAAGAAGGGCAGGTGATTTTGATGGCTTCCATTCAAACAGGAATACAACTACAGGACAACTTCAGCAATGTAATTATGGGTATCATTAATTCTGTGAATCTTGCGGTTTCAGCCATGGAAGACATGAACCAGGCTATGAACACAGGTGTGGATACTGCCTCAATCGCAGCTACAAGAAGTGAAATCAATCAAGCCACCATTGCAGCACAGCAGTTAAGCCAGGCTTTTGAAAATATGGAATCCCCTGCTACTTCTTCCCCTCATGTTCCAACACCTGAACTAGTCCCACAAACTGTGAAATGGCAGTCTAACAATTTAGAGGTATTCAACAATTCAGGAATAGAGAGATATCAGCAGGAAATACGAAGTGTCAATGCTATGCTTAGTACTCTTAACGAACATCAGATTGCAATTGACAATATAGCTTCCAACATGGATATTCTGCCAGATAGTGCGATACAGGATATCACAGGAATACATGACCGCATACAAGAAATTATCCTAAAAATACAGGAAATAGAAAGCAATCCCATTAATATGGGAACAGACAGAACCAATAACGAACTGGAACGGTTACGCTCACAACTAAACCGGGCATTGTCTGAACAAGAAAACTTGAATCAGGCAGTGAATGACATGGACGTGGCAGTAGCCAATACAGCCTATATGCGATTGTCACAGACCATCAGTAGTACAGAGCAATATATCAGGGATAATGTAAATGAACAAGGCGAATTTAACAGAGCAGTAGAAGAGTGCCATCCGCAAGCAACCAGGGTAACAGGTGAGTTTGCAGGATGGCAAAAGGCTATTATTGTGGTTAACAATGCTATAGGCTTGGTAAAAAATACACTAGGTAACTTAGGCGTTATGGATATGAGTGGTGCGTTCGACCGGATAGATACCATGAACCAATTCCAGAAAACGGTATCTATTATGACCGGTGATAGCAATATGGCAAACGCAGCACTGGAATCATTAAAAGATACCACACTGGGGACTGCTTACGGGTTGGATGTGGCTAGTAAAGCCACACAAGGTTTCTTAACACGTGGAATGAGTTTAGGGGCTGCTACAAATCAAGTACGGATTTGGGCAGATGCAGTGTCTTTCTATGGAGAAGGCACAAATGAGCAGTTGCAAAGTGTGGTAGATGCTATTGGAAAAATGTATTCAAAAGGCAAAGTAGAAGCCGATCAGTTAGACAGGCTGTTTGATGCTGGAATTGGTGCGGCTGAAATATATGCAAAAGCCGTAGGACAAACTGTCAGTGAAGTAAAAGAAAATCTGTCTGACGGAGAAATCAGTGCAGCACAGTTTATTCAAACAGTAAGCGATGCACTAGACAAAGGAATATCGGCAGGTGCGGCAAAGGATGCAGGAGCAACCTGGGCTACTACATTCGCTAATATGCATGCAGCGATTACAAGAGGTTGGACAAATATAATAACAGACCTTGACAATGAATTAGCAGCAAGGGGGTTACCTAGTACAATGGAAATGGTAACCGCATTTGGGCAGAAAGTAGAATCTGTATTGAACTCCGTTGGGGATTCTATGGGGTTTGTGGTTGACTGTGTAATGAATGTTTATGATGTGATGTCTTCGGTTGGAGGATTTGTTGTTGATAATTGGTCGGTTATCAGTCCTATTATTTATAGTGTCATAGCAGCATTAGGTGCTTATTGTGTTATTATGGGCATTATCAAAATAATAGAAGTGATTTCTGCTGGTGTAAAGATTGCTTTAGCGTTAGCATCATTTGCTCATGCAGCAGCCACAAGAACAGAAGCAAGTGCAACAGCTAGAGCGACTGCAGAGCAGTATGCTTTAAATGCTTCTTTGCTTTCTTGCCCTTTGACTTGGATTATAATAATGATAATTGCTCTAATTGCAGTAATTGTTGCATTGGCAAATCATTTTTCTGGTGCTGGACACATTGCTCAAAGTGCTTTTGGGGCGATTTGCGGTGGTGTAAATGTTGTTATTCAGTTCTTTAAAAATTTGGGACTAGAGGTTGCCAATATAGCCCTTGGAATGGGAAGTGCATTTTGTGCACTTGGTATAAATATTGAAGTAGCATTTCATAATGCAATTTGCAATGTTCAAAGCTGGTTCTGGGATTTATGTAGCACAGCAATGAATGTGATAGAACAAATTTGCTCTGGGCTGAATGATTTACCTTTTGTAGAATTTGATTATTCAGGAATAACCAGTGCAGCAGATGATTATGCTGCAAAATCAGCGGCAGCAGCTAATAATAAACGAGATTATACATCCATTAGTGATGCGTTTAAAAATGGCATGAATACATTTGATACGTTTGGTGATGGCTGGGTTGACAAAGCATATAAAAGCGGTGCTAATTGGGGTGATGGTATTACTGACAAAATTAACAGCAAGATAAAAAATGTTTTTTCTGATAAGAAAACTAAATTGCCAAAAACACCTTCAGTGGATAATTATAATGATGTTTTAGGAAGCACGGCCGTAAATACAGGTGATACCGCAAAAAACACCGCTAAAGTAGCAGATGCCGTAACAGCAACAAGCGAAGATTTAAAATACTTGCGTGAACTGGCTGAAACAGACTATATCAACCGGTTTACAACAGCACAAATTACAGTAAACCAGACAAACAATAATACAATAAACAATGAAATGGATCTAGATGGAGTGACAGAACATTTGCGTTCTACCATGGAAGAGCAGATGTTCGCCGCAGCGGAAGGAGTGCATTAAGTATGCCATATTATATGTATATTGAGAGGGTCTTGTTTCCTGTGACACCTGGTAAGATTTCCATTAAAATAGAAAATAAAAATAAGACTATTACCCTCATTGATGAGGGTGAAGTTAATATGATTAAGACACCAGGATTAACAGACATTACAATTAATGAACTGATTCTTCCAGTATTACAGATTTATCCATTTGCAAACTATAAAGTTGGTAAATTTGAAAATGCCCAATACTATCTGGATAAATTGGAAGCATGGAAAAAGAAAAAGAAACCAGTTCATTTCAAGATTTTCAGGACTTCCCCAGATGGGAAAAATCTTCTTTGGAATACCAACTTTGATGTAACCATAGAAGATTATGAAATCATAGAGGATGCAGAGAAGTATGGGCTAGATGTGTGTGTAAAGTTGAATATGAAGCAATATCGTGCCTGGGGAGCAAAGAAACTTGTAATTAAGAAGAAAAAGAATTCTTCAAAGGCATCAGCTACAACAAAGAAGGTAAGAAGTTCTAAAGATACACCTAAGTCCTATATAGTAAAAAAAGGCGATACATTGATGAAAATAGCAAAGAAACAGCTTAATGACAGTTCTCAATGGAAAAATATTTATACACTCAATAAAAAAACGATTGAATCAGAAGCAAAGAAACGTGGAAAGCCTGGTAACGGACATTGGATATATCCTGGAACAAAGTTAAAGATTCCAGGCGGACAGTTGGCAACTGCTGAACTGATGGAATATGGAATAGCAACTGCTGAACTTATGGAATACGGTACGGCGATTGGACAAGGGAAACAATATAGCTGATTTTGTTGAAATGGAAAGAAATGTATGTTAATATAGGAGCATAGCAACCGTGTACAGGGATGGTTAGCCTCTCATTTTACATAGATGGGAGGTGGTGTATATGAGTACATTTGAAAGTATTTATTTGATGCTTACATTTGCGACATTTATCATTGCACTGCTTGCCTACATAGACAAGCGAAAATAAAATAGCCGCTCCTGTCTTGGCGGACGAGCGGCTAAAACCAATCCGAGGCTACCACTTTGTGGCGGTTGCTTCTTTAAACTTAATATAGCACAGTTTTTAGAAATTGTAAAGTATTATAGTATTGTTTGAGTGTTGTGTTATTTTATATTTAGGGGGGATTTTATGGGATTGTTTAAAAAGAAAGAAAAAGATTTAGAATATTCACAAATTATTCATATTGCAGGATTAGACGTACCAGAAAATTGTAAATGTAAAGCAATATTAAAAAAAGTAAATTTGATAATTTTATGTGCAGGAAATGAGTATTCATTGAACATTGAAAAAATAAAAAATGTTGATTTTCAAATGAATGTTGATGAGAAACAACTTTTAAAAAGTAGTTTACTTAGGGGAGCGGTTGGTGCAGCTGCTTTTGGAGTAGCTGGTGCAGTTGTAGGTTCATCTCCAAAAGTAAAAAATAAAAGAGAGGTTAAATGTTATGCGATTATATCATACGAGAATAAAAATGGAGAAAACGAAAATTTTGTTTTACGAGATGAACTTCCTAATACAACTCAATGTGCAAAATTAGTTGATGAATTAAAAAAAAGGATAAAAACACAAATAAATAAGGTGGAATTGTAATAAAAACCTACTTATGTTAAATTGAATGGGAATAAAACTTCGCTGATAAATACAGTAAATAAAGTCCCGTTTTAGAGTTGTGTTAAATTGAATGGAAAGAAAACATTCCAGTAAAAATTACTCCATATCCGTTAGTTTTAGAGTTGTGTTAAATTGAATGGGAATAAAATGGCAAGAGAAGTAAATGAATCTTTGAAGATACATTGTTGAAAACGTATATTGCAATGTAAAATTGTATATGCTATAATGTCAGTAGGCAAAAAGAGATGCAAAGAGTTCCATGTGAACAAAGAAACGAATCCCCCAACCGTATTGCAGTACAGTTGAGGGATTCTTCTTTTCTTTTATAGTGGCAAAGCACCCACTAGGCTATTTGTTGCTCTTGTCATCACTGTCTAACCATTTGATGATGTAGTGGCAGGCTACACCAGCCATGACAGTGATTAAAAAGGATGCGAAAAACTCCATGTGAACACCTCCTCCCTGTTGCGGGTATCGGTGAGCAACACAACTATTTTATCACATATTTTGGCATTATTCTACAATTTTAAACTAAAAATCAAAGTTGCACCAGTGCAACAAATGACAAGAAAAGAACGTCTTTTTAGGCGTTCTTTTTTCGTGTCCTAAGCAAGACGTAAAAAGGCTTTTTCTGATTTCCATTTTAGAAAGGCAGGTGAGATTATGGCAAAAGACATTGTAGATGTTGCAATTGGTGAAATTGGATATAAAGAAGAAGGAAACAACAAAACAAAATATGGTGCCTGGTATGGTATGAATGGTGCTGCGTGGTGTCACATGTTCGTTTCCTGGTGTGCTAACCAGGCGGGAGTTTCCACAGCCGTTGTACCAAAGACGGCTTCTACTTCTTCAGGTATGGCTTGGTTCAAAAATAAAGGACTTTTTAAGTATAAAGGAAAATACACCCCAAAAAGAGGGGATATTGTCTATTTTAAAACTGGTAGAAGCCATGTAGGAATTGTAGAGAAAGTAAGTGGCTCTACTTTACATACAATAGAAGGCAACACTTCTGACAAAGTGGCAAGAAGAACCTATTCTTTATCCAATGCTACCATAACCGGCTATGGTATACCAAAGTATGCAACTCTAAATGAAACAGGCACAGGCAGTTCCAGCAAAAACGAGAAAAAGACTTCCGAGCTGGAATTGAAGTATTTGAAAAAAATACTGAAGAAGAAAAAAACAACAGCAAAAGAAATCAATGCTACNGTTTCAGAAACTGGTAAATTACCAAATACAATCGTTACAGTAACNATANANAATGGAAAGAAGAAATTTACGGTACCAGTNAAAGAGGGNATGAAGATTNTCTGGGAAAGAAAAGGAATGCCTGGNAAGTTGACTTTTGAAGCAAAATATGAGAAGNATTTTAAAATCGTGGAAGGAAATGCAGTTCTAATTACTTTAAATGGGACAAATTTTTTCTATGGTTTTATTTTTACCAGGCAGATGTCAAAAGATGGATTCATGTCTTATACAGCTTATGACCAATTGCGGTACTTAAAAAACAANGATACNATTATTTTCAAAAAGAAGCGGGCAGACGAGTTTATTAAGATCATTGCGGAAAAGTTCAACATGAATTGTGGGAAATTGGANAATACAAAGTATATTCTTTCAAANGTNGANGAAAACACCACNCTTTTTGACATGATACAAGATGCANTNGATGAAACNCTAATGGTAAAGGATAAAGTGTATGTTNTATATGATAAGTGTGGGAAATTGCAATTGACAGATATTTCAAATATGAAAGTAAATTCCTGCTTGATAGATAAAGAAACCGGAGAAGATTTTACCTANAAGACATCNATAGATAGTGANGTTTACAACCAAATCAAGCTTATATANGAGAATAAAGAAGATGATAAAAAGGTTTATGAGATNTACATGGCACGGGACAAAAAAAGTATCAATAAATGGGGAATGTTACAGTTCCTGGATACCATTGATGACCCAGATGTAGGAAANCTGAAATCAAATGCACTTTTAAAATTGTATAACAAAAAGCAAAGAAGTTTGACTGTTTCTGGAGTGATTGGAAATAAGAATGTNCGTGCNGGTTCTCTTGTACCNATTNTNTTAGATTTGCAGGATATNAAGATTGNTAACTATATGCTTGTGGAAAAAGTAACCCATACNTTTAAAAACAGGCAGCATTCTATGGATTTGATTCTTTCAGGAGGTGANTTTAGTGGCTGATTCAAACTTAGTACAGCTTATTAAACAAATAGCAGTGGAAGCAATAGAAGCAGGGAAACCNTGTGATTATCGTATTGGAACAGTGGTGAAAGAGAATCCGCTAAATATTAAGGNGTCTAATTCAGTTATTTTAGAAGAAGATTTTNTGCATTTGCCTAGAAATGTGACAGATTTTGAGGTAGAACTGGAAATAGACGGTACAATACATAATTGTAAAGTNAAAAATCATTTAAAAAATGGTGAAAAGGTNCTAATGTTACGAAANGCAGGTGGACAGGAGTATACCATAGTAGATAGAGTGGTGAACTAATATGATTCCAAATAATAATAACTATGATGAGGAACTNGATGAAGANCANGAGACCGATTTTGACATAGAGAAAGAGCCTTCATTGACTTATGCAATGCGGATAACAGATAGAGTGGATAAAGATAATATTTTTCTTGGAAAAGTGGATGAAGAGGAGGCATTGAGACAAGCAATTTTAAAAATAATCCATACCGAAAGATATGAANATGAAATTTACTCATGGGACTATGGTATTGAATTACAGGATTTGATTGGTGAACANATTCCTTATGTTATGAGNGAAATCAAGAGGAGAATAGAAGATGCATTAACCGCAGACGAAAGAATTGATTCTGTGGAGGATTTTACGGTGGAGCAGNTTGAAAAAAGAGCATTATATATTACATTTACAGTAATTACAACAGAAGGTGAAAAAATAGAAGGNTTGGAAACGGAGGTGAAGGTTTNATGTTTGAAGNATTTGACTATGACACATTGCTGGANAGAATGTTGTCTAATGTAAGTGATGACTTAGANAAACGNGAAGGATCTATTATCTATGATGCAGTTGCCCCNGCAGCGTTAGAACTTGCTAATTTCTACATTGCTCTGGATATGGTGATGGATGAAGTATTTGCTGATTCTGCATCTTATTACTATTTGATTAAGAGAGCTGCAGAACGTGGGATTTATCCGAAAGAAGAAACGCATGCAATATGTAAAATGGAGGTTTTACCCGTAAATACACCGATTAGTTTAGGGGATAGGTTTAATCTTGGNGATTTGAATTATACAGTTACTTCTGTTGTGGATACAACTACAGGNACTTACCAACTGGAATGTGAGACTGCTGGTATTGTCGGAAACCAGCAGCTTGGAGANTTATTGGTAATCGAAACGGAAAAGGATACCAATAATATGCAGTCGGCAAAAATNACAGAAATTCTTATTCCTGGNGAAGAGGAAGAAGATGTGGAAGCATTCNGGGAAAGATATTTTTCCTCCTTTTCCAGTGAAGCCTTTGGTGGTAATANGCANGACTACAGNNAAANNATNAATGNCATGGATGGAGTTGGTGGAAGTAAGACTATTCGCTCTTGGGAAAAGGGATATAATCCGGCAAGCATGATTCCAACAGAAGCTGTCCAGACATGGTTTGAACAGCAGTCCGAAGAAACGGTTGGAAGTGAAGTTTATTCATGGCTTAGTAAAATCTATAATGCTGCGAAAGAAAAGCTATTGACTACTGGTGGAACTGTAAAAAGCTATATTATAACATCTGAATTTAAAGAACCTTCCAGTACTTTAGTGGAAATGGTGCAAAATAGAATAGATCCAACAAACAAAGCTGGAGAAGGTGATGGACTTGCTCCAATCGGTCATGTTGTGGATATTCAAGGTGTCAGGGAAATGCCCATTAAAGTATCTTTTTCAATCACATATAAAGAAGGATACTCCTTTGATGTTTTAAAAGAGTCTATTGAACAAACGATAGATTCTTATTTTTTAGAACTGGCAGAAACATGGGCATCCAATGAACACTTAATTGTAAGAATTAGCCAAGTAGAAGCAAGGGTATTACTGTTGGAGGGAATTCTTGATATTTCAGAAACAAAAATCAATGATACATCTGAAAATATTACATTAGAGATTGATGAAATTCCGATTAGGAGTGATGTAAGTGGCTGATACAATGGAACACAAAAAACTAATTGAGTATCTTCCAGCGTTTATGCAGCAATTTGTAGAAATGAAGGAAATCATGAAGATGGAAGACATAGAAGTGGATAGAATAGAATCCAATATACAAAAGGTTTTAGACAATGCTTTTATGAAAGATTGTAATGAAAATAAAAAAAAAAAATATGAAAAGTTGTTACATATAACTCCAGATAAAGAGGATACCCTTGAATCAAGAAGAACCAGAGTATTATTGCGTTGGAATGATACGTTACCTTACACATGGAAGACACTGAAAAGAAAATTGGATCTATATTGTGGTGCCAACCAATATGTCATAAAAAATGATTTAGAGCATTATAGAATCCATTTACATACCTATTTTTACCAGAGATGGCAAATGGATGAATTAAAAGAGATTTTAGAACCAATGCTTCCTATGAACATTATGCTTGCATACTTAAATACCATGATATTTACGGAAAATGCAAATATTTCAGGACTTGAAAAAGTATTAGTCGAAAATCTTTGTTTTTGTATGAAATTAAAAGAAAGTGTAAAAGAAACAATGACATCCGTTAAAATACGGATGCCGCCTGTTTTTTTATCTGAATCTATTGAAGCAAGTGTAACAATATTAAAAAATGCCTGGTACTTTGATGGTGCATTTAACTTTGATGGTGAGAGACAATTTAATGCAGAAGTAAAGAAGGAGGTATTATAAAATGGCTGATGCAGTAGTAACAAAAATAGCAAGAAACAAGATGCTTCGTGCGAGGGCAGGAGAAATTCCGTTGCCGAAAATCGTAGGTTTTGCTTTTGGGGATGGCGGGGTAGATGGTTCAGGAAATGTCCTTACCCCATCCGAAGACCAGGAGGAACTTCATTCCGAACTACTTAGAAAGGAAATCGACAGCTATATTATGATTTCAGAAACGAAGTGCAAGTATGAGTGTACATTGGGAAATGAGGAATTAGCAGGCGAAAGTATAAGCGAGATGGCTCTGTATGATGCAGATGGGGACTTAGTAGCAATTAAAAACTGTATGCCTAAAGGGAAAGATAATGATTTTGAAATGAAATTTGAAATCGTGGACTGTTTTTAGGAGGTGTATATCATGAAAACTTATAAAACAGATTCACCAGAATTTTCCGAAACTCTAAATATAGTTGAAACCACAGACCCCGTCCATGCTGATTTGGTAAATGATATTAATAAGGGACTGTTTGAAAATACTCTCGTAGTAAAGAAACAAATAGATGAGGTTCAAAATACTTGTGCAAAAGGATCAGGAATTGAATTTTCAGTAAAAAATGGTATTTTGACTGCTACTTATGATGATGGAATAGAGGAAGATACAACGGAAGGAAGTGAATAGTTTATGAAACAAGAAATCCAGATTGCTGATAAACCTACGTTAGATAGAACAAAGCATGGTAT
>JAAVHR010000097.1 GCA_014799595.1 Clostridiales bacterium
CTTTTTATCCTTTACTGATAAAGGTTTGGTTCGCGAACATCTTTGATGTTCTCTTGAAATTGTTTTTGAATTTTCAAGATTGTTTCACTGTTTAATTGTCAAAGTCCAAACGCTGGATGCATTGATTTTACTGCTGTTTCAGCGTTTCTCACTTGTGCCCTTGCCCAAGCGACTTGTTTAGTATAGCATGTCGATTTTTGAATGTCAACACTTTTTTTTAATTTTTTTCTTATTTTTTTCTTTTTCTTTTTTTATGTGCTGAAATCCTATGTAAAATCAAGGGTTTTGTACCTATTTTTTTTTTGAAAATAAAACGCAACTGTTCAAGATCATGAACAGTTACGTTTTAGTCAATAAAAACTCGCCTTGGCAAAGTTCCCTAATTTTTATTTATTCCTGTATATCCTGTATATCTCCCATAAATAAAATAGTTCCTGTCTCCACATCACGAATTACAAAAATAAATGGTTGATTTACAATAAAATTAATCTCATCTTTAATCATAGCTGTTTCTTTCATCATAATAGATGTTACAGCAGAAGCTTCTGTACCTTTTTCATCTACTTTAATTTTTGACTTATGAGTTACTTTATCTACCCAGATGCCTTTTGCAATTTTATCAAATTCTGCATCTTCTCTAAAAACAGCAATTAATCCCATATCAACAAGTGTATCTTTCAAATTCTCCAGGGAATAACTCATAGTGAACCGAGGTATCCTTAATGTAGAAATTTTCTCCATTCCAGCTTTATCAAAGGTAGCAAAAATCTCATCTTTTTCTTCGTTTGATAATTTACCAAAACACTCTCGTATATTTTCCCGTGGTTCTGCTTCACTGTATGGATTTGGAATAAAGATATCCATAGCAATCTTATTTCCTACATAAGGGAGCTCTATGCCTTGTATGCCATTTTTCTTAATATATTTAAATTCTTTGCCATACTTACACATCATATCCACTTGCGTTTCTTTATTTGCACCATAAAATGCAAGTGTTTGTGTATCTTTCTTTTCAAATTCCTGTTCCCAATCTCCTGCAAAATACACTGCATTCATCAATATCATCTGTACCGTCTCTTCCACATTCTCTTCCAGAAAAGGATCTATCATACCATTGGTATTTCCAGAAACCCAACTGTTAATTTCCTTTCTTGCAGCATCGGTAGATAAATCTGTCTGTTTTTTCTCTATACGATAATAAGCAGATAAAGGATCAAAAAATTCTTGATCTGCTCTTTGAGATAAAGTTAGCCTGTTGGATAACCATACCGAATTTGCAGTCAGAAGTTTTGTATTCTCTTTTTGATATTGGTTTGTGTATTCTTTTATATATGCATTCCATTTATCCAAATCCTGAATTCCAAATAGATTCATGATTTCTTGTTTTGTTTGTCCTTCTGCTCCATTTGCAAGCATAGAAAATGCAGTTGCTATACTATATGGCGATAAAAATGTATTCTTTTCGTCATCTAGTTTATTGAAAATATCATAAGAAAATTGATTCACTCCTTTTGAAAATTCTTTTTCTTGTGTAAGTATTTCTGGTTCACTTAAAGTAGTTTCCTTAAATACTGTTACCTCTGCCTTTAAATTACTTTCATTAGTTGCCATTGGCTGGCTGTTTGGATTAGTGGGAGTTCTGGTCCCACAGCCTGCCAGAGTGGTTGCTGCCATTAACATGGCTATTATTTTTCTTGATTTCTTGCTTTTTCCTGTATTCATGATCTCGTCCTCCTTTTTGTGTTTTTATTTTAAAAAGTAGTAACAATTCAGCCATGCCATTCATATTTTGCCAGAATACTCATCATAACTAAAAATTTATAAATTGGCTGGCAAAATATTCATGTATGGCGTTAAGCATATATAAGTATATGTGTAACTTGCCTACTGTGAGCAAGCTCCCTCATGCCAGTTACACATATACTTTTGCATGGCTTTACTGTTACAAAATATACGCAAAAAGTTTTCAAATTTTATGGGAAAAATTCTAAATAAAAATCCTATATAACTTATCCTCAATTTCTACATAATAAACTTGATTCATATCCCTATAGTATTTCTGCTTTTTTTCCTTTTTTTTAAGTTCTTCTGTTACCTTTTGAAATTCATCTGGTAATTGTTTTTCTTTTACTTCTTCCAGCCCCTCTATCTTTTCTCTATTCACCTCACATAACAAGGTTCCCTTTATTGTCAATGTAGAAATTTCTTTACTTCCGTTATTGTATGCCTCTTGCTCAAGTGATTCTTTGCTGTCTGTGAAGGAACCACTTTCATCGTTTTGTACAGGCATCTCATCCTTCTTTTCATTCATTTCAACTGAATTCATGGATGTGTTTTCCTTATCTGTACTATTGTCAACCTTTTCTGTTTTATCTTCTGCTAAACTATTTGTGTCAAATATACCTTCTACTCCATTGAAATTGTTTGTCTTTGTATCCTTTTGTCTTTCTTTAACCATAGAAAATAATGGAGATGCAACTAAAAATATTAAAATAGCTGCTGCAAGAGTTGAAAGAGAAATTATCCACTTTTTGGTATTTTTCTTTTGTGGAGGTATTTCTTCTAATTCTGTTTCAATCCGGTCCCACAAATCTGGGGTTTCTTCTTCTTTTATTTTGCGATATATTTCTTCAAATTCTTTCTCACTTATCATAGATGACACCTCCTTAATTTTTCTATTGCTTTTCTATATTTCCAACTTACTGTTCCAATTGGTTTCTTTAGAATATCCGCAATTTCCTGAAAAGTTAATTGTCCAAGAATCTTCATATTCACAATTTTTTGTTCGGTATCTTCTAAAGTGCTTATTGCTTGTTTGATAGACATCTTTTCTATCATCCCTGCCTCAAATCCTTCTTCCGATGACTCTTTTTCCTCTTTTATTTCATCATAGGAATCATGTCTTTTCATACCTCGTATGTAATCAATTGCCATATTATGGGCAATTTTCCCAAGCCATGCCCGATGTCCTCTGCCAGTCTGATATTTTCCTGCAATTTTCCATATCTTTATAAAAAATTCTGTGGTAACATCTTCGGCATCTTCTTTATTTTTTATAATATCATAGATGATCACATAAATGTATGTAGAATAAGCACTATATATTTTATGTAATCCATCTTTTTTATCATGCAGTATTTCTTCTATACATGCATCAAATTCTTCGTCTGTCACACTTTTTTCCTCCTATTTTTATCATTTGGGGAATTACCAAAAATAATATTTCCCACAGTTAACCTCAATTATCAGTATAACATAATCAAACTTTACATGTCCATGTCTTTACTTGAGGCTGTCACAGTAAGGATTTTATCTGTTACTGTTCACTCACAAGCTTGACACTTGCTGTCAAGCTATGTGCCAAGAACATAAAACAGCTAAGAATCCAGCCTTTCGCCGAAGGCGAATTATAAATAGGCTGGATTCCGTTACTGTTAGCACCGTAGGTGTGAACAGTAACTTTTATCTTTATACTTTGGCTTAGTGTGACAAATGCCTTTATTTTTCTTCTATTGTATGTCCAGGAAAACTCTGTACATCAAAATCCTGTACACTTCCAAGAAATAATATCATGCCTGTTTCTGTATCACGGATAGCATAAAGAAATGGCTGGTTTACAAGAAATATCAATTCATCCTCTGCCAATACCCCACAACCATTGGTCATTATTACAGCGGTTACTGCTGCTGCCTCTGTTCCTTTTTCCTGCACTTCTATTTTTGTTTTATGCAAAATTTTATTAACATAATAAGAAAAACTGGTGGAAATTTTGGAAAAATCTGCTTTTTCATCAGAGAAAGCATCTGTAATACCCATACCCTTCAAAACATCTATTAACTGATTGCTATCCACACTATATTCGGTTGTAAACTTTGGCATAATAACCATTTGAATCTGCTGTTTCTCCACCTTTTCAAATTCCTCAAATAAATTGTTTTTCTCTTCCTGTTTTAGATCCTGAAATATGAAAATAGCACTCGCTTCTTCTTGTTCTGGTAAAAATACATCCATAGCAAAAGCGTCATCTTTATATGGGATTTCCACACCCTTTAGTCCATATTTTTTTATGTATTTTAACGAAATATCATCAAGCTGCATCTTAGGTACCATAGTCTCTCCTTTACTGCCATGAAATTGCATCTTATCCCCTTCATTGACAAAAGAATCTTTCCATTCTCCTTGAAAATATAAGGCATTTAAAAGTAATATTTTTGTTTCAGGGTTTAGGGGTTCCAATAAAAGGTTGTCTAACATACCTTTCGTTTCTTTCGATACCCAGTTATTGACTTGATTCATAGTATCTACTGTATCTAATGGCTGATAATGTTTATCTGCATGATAAAATTGTTGTAATGGCTGAAAAAAGTCTTTTTCACTATTGTCTTCTAATAAAACTTCCTTTGATACCCATACGGAGTTTGCCCAATAAAATTTTATTCCCTTTTGCTTCTGTATATCTGCATATTTTTGTAAGACTTGATTTTGTACAGTAATATCTTCTATACCAAGTGCCTTTTCTATTTCTTTTTTTGTATTTCCATCTGCCCCATTATCTAACATAGATAAGGCAGAAACAATACTATATGGAGAAATACACAAATTTTTTCCATTCTCCAATCCGTCGTATAATGCATAAGAAAACTGATTTACTCCCTTAGAAAGGGTATCCATAGCTTTTGTGACATCCATGTCTTTTTG
The DNA here is from genome assembly GCA_014799595.1 of Clostridiales bacterium. Taxonomy (GTDB): domain Bacteria; phylum Bacillota; class Clostridia; order Lachnospirales; family Lachnospiraceae; genus CAG-411. The sequence goes on from JAAVHR010000097.1 coordinate 4,699, forward strand.
TATTTGCTCAGTTTCTTCTTTTGTAGCTTCTGGTAAAACTTTACCTCCCTCCTTGGCTCCTTTGTCAAACTGACAACTTGCTGTAAACAATGCCATTACTAGTAATATGATTATTTTCTTTCTCATCCTTTTGTCCTCCTGTCTTTCCTATAATATCCGGTTATGAAGTATTATAATTTTGTTTGATTTGATTTGGAATCTATATAATATACGAATCTATTTGCTTAAATTTATGGAAAAAAAGAAAAAATGCTCTCCTTAGTATTTCTACTTTGAAAAGCATTTTTTCTTTTTTATACTATTTTTAATCCCACACCCGAATAGTTTTGCATTCCAATTTTTTCAACCTTAACGCTTCCTTTACAAGATTAAACCAACTTTCTGCATGGTCTAGTATAATTGCATCGCTGGTAACCACATGGTCTAATTTTTGTAATACAGCATCTACCTGATGAATCACTTCAATCTCTAAAGCAAATGGCAAATCTTTATAATGTTCTCTAAGAAGTTGTGCCAAACGCCCGGAGTTAGATACGGGTGCATCCAGGTAAAATACTACTTTCCTCACCTTATATTTCAAAAGCACTTTTGCAATTGCATCTACTGCCAATTCTGTTTTATCAATTAAACGGTAAGTACCTCTAAGACCCGCCAAATCTCTTATGGTGCCATCCATACAGTCAAATAATGGAGAACCGGAAAATGCTACTTCTAAAGTTATAATGGTATTGAATCCATCTATGTAAAGAGTTGCATCTTCTTCCAGCGAAACAATTTCTTTTTGTCTGCGAATGGCAATCTGTTTTTGAACAGATATGGAACGAACTAAAGCAAGCCGTTGGCGTTCTGATAGTAAGTAATGATTTCCTACAAAAGTGGAGGCACTTTTTATTGGGTATCCTTGCTCCATTAAATAACAAATGTCCTTTGCTGCTCTCTTTAATGTTATAAGGGACTTTTCAGAAAATTCCCGTTCGTCCTCTGGTACATAGCCTCTTTTCCCAATTTTACTCATTGCATTTCCTTTCTGTATTTTTCTTCCATCCAGTAATAAACCTCTTCTAATCTTTCATGTTTTTACAAGTCATTGCCTGCAAAACAGCATGTGCAATCCAGTATTCTTCTGACTTCACCCACTAAACAAACATGACTAACCTTGGTATATTATTTCAATGTCCCCATCTACAAATCCAACTCCTACACCTTCTTTTGATTTTAATTTATTTGCATGCTTTCCCTTTTCTAAATACAGTTTCAATTCTGTAGCCATCTGTTCAAGAATTTCCTTCCACCCAGAGGAAGAAGTCCATTCAAAATTATGTTCTCTTGAGTCAAAATCTGTAACTTCGTCACATGCCCAATCCCCATCTTCCTCATCAAAGGTTTCTGTTCCCACTAATTCCATCGACCATTGATTGTCACCATCTTCATACAAATTAAAACAAAAAGCAACTACAGATTCTGGTATTTCCTGATTTAAAATGGAATCTAACCATTCTGTTATTTTTTGATACATACTGTTATCCTCCTGTCAATTATTCTTTTCTTATAACAACTTTGCAATCATTTAATTTTCTACTATATTCTTGTCACAAACCACGCTCTCTTCAAAATTCATTTTTTCTTACATTTTAACTCTGTTGCACAAATACTTTTCGCCGTATAATCATATATGCAGTCAACACCAGTATCCCTGTAATTATCCAAGAGATAGGATAAACCATCATTAAAGTCTTAAAACCAGTAAATTGTTTACATACTGTATAAATCCATACCAAACGAAGTATACAAGTTCCAAATATAGTCAGTATTGCCGGTGTCATAGAATATCCAATTCCTCTCAGGGCAGCACCTCCAATTTCGTATGTAGGGAGCAAAATATATAGTGTAAGCAGATATACCATACGAATGGCTGCATATTCTGCCACTTCTGGTTTTGAGGTAAACAATCCAATAAAGAATTCCTTTCCTAAAAGAAAAGTAATACTCATACATCCTATTGTAAAAATACACATAGACAAGGTTTGTTTGAAAATTTTCTTACATCGGTCATACTTTTCTGCTCCAAAATTCTGGCTGGTAAAAGTCACTGTTGCCTGACCAAATGCTGATACCACAAAATAGGAATAATATTCAAAATTAAGAGCTACTGCAGAACCAGCTACTGCATCCGAACCATATCCATTTAATGCTTTCTGTATAAATACATTCGCAAAAGAAAATACCATAGATTGAAGCCCTGCTGGTACTCCAATCTTTAAAATTCTTATTAATTCTGTTTTTACCACTTCAAGTTCTTTTAAGGAAAGATGTATGATTCCCTGTTCATGGGTCAGAAAGTACAATATCATACAAGCACTAATAACATTTGATATTACAGTTGCAATACCAACTCCTGCTACCCCCATGTGAAATACTATAACAAGAAACAAATTTAATCCGGCATTTACAACTCCTGATATAACTAAGCAATAAAGTGGTCTCTTGGTATCTCCAATACTTCGGAGAATAGCCGCTCCAAAGTTATAAATCATAATAAATGGCATTCCAAGAAAATAAATCCGAAGATACAATATGGCCTGTTCCAGCACATCTTCTGGGGTGTTCATCCATGTCAGAATTGGTCTGGCAATCATAATCCCCAAACACAAAAGAAAAATTCCACTAAATAATGCAACTACCATTGCCGTATGGACAGTCTCTTTGACTTTATCTTTCCGCTCTTGTCCAATATAACTGGCAATTACCACATTAGCACCTACAGATATTCCCACGAAAAGATTTAACAATAAGTTAATTACGGAACCATTACATCCTACTGCAGCTTGTGCCTGGCTATTGGCATAATGTCCTACTACTGCCACATCTACAGAATTAAATAACTGTTGTAAGACACTGCTTGCTGCCAATGGAAGTGCAAAAAATAACAATTTATCCATTAAACTTCCATGTAACATATCTACCTGTTTTCTTTTTTTTGTTGTGACCTCATTATCACTCAATTTCATTCATCTCCACTTCTATATATTCCCAGTTCTTAATCTTGTTATATTTAAGCATAAAAAGTTTTAAAATCTTTTCTATACATAAATAATCCAAAATTATTCACAGACTTGAGCATGAATCAAGGCTTATATTAAAAACTTGGATTATGCTCAAATTTCACGATCATAAATTTTCTTCTTATCTTCTTCTGTTATTGCTCTGATTACCTTGCACGGATTTCCAACTGCAACAGAATTATCAGGAATATCTTTTACTACAACACTGCCACCACCAATAACTACATTACTTCCGATTGTTACTCCTGGCATAACCTGTACTCCTGCACCTATCCAGACATTACTTCCAACAGTTATCGGATATGCATACTCCAATCCCTGATTTCTACGTTCATAATCAATGGGATGACCTGCCGTATGAAATCCACAATTTGGAGCCACAAACACATTATCTCCAAAGATAACTTTTGCTCCATCTAATATTACCAGATTATGATTGGCAAAAAAATTCTCACCAATTTCAATATTATAACCATAATCACACCAGAAAGGAGCTACAATACAAAAATCTCCATGAGTCTTTCCTAACAGTTTCTTCATTGTTTCTGTCTGTTTCTGGACTTCAGAAGGACGGATACTATTATAATCATAACACAAATCCTTACATTTTGCTCTTTCTTTCGCCAATTCTTCATCATAATTGGCATCATACATAAGCTGTTTTAACATTTTTTCTTTCTCTGTCATTCTTATCCCTCCAAATTTTATTGATTTTCGTAACTATTCAGAACCATGAACAGTTGCGTTTAAGCCCATAATAATTCGCCTTCGGCGAAGGGCTTAAACACTACAAACTTTAATTTTTCTTACGAAACACGCAGTAAATGCGTGTTTCTACCTGAATAATTACTGATTTTCTATATTTAAAAAAATAATCCACCTCTATTATATCCATATTCTATCTATAAAGCAATTCTACTGTTTTATTTATACTCTTCTTTAACTATATATTGTAGGTTATATCTAATACAAGAACTAATTCTTTTCACATTATCTGCCGAAATTAAAGAGGAAAATAAAAAATACTATACCTCAATTATTCACGTCCTATATTGCAGACCGCTGCCATCGCAGCTAGGAGCTGCTTGACAGCATCACCTGTCTGCAATCATCGTCAATTGACCTATTAAACATGACTAAGTCACTATTTGTAAGCCTATTACTATTCATGGTCATATAGAAGGTATATGCAGATTCGTCAAGCTTGCATGTAAGAATCCGCATATACCTCTATATGGCAGTGAAAGCTGTCACTCCACCACATAAGTAAAACAGAAGTAGTGTTTTTTACTGCGGCATACAGCAAAGCTGGATGGTTTTACGCATGTGTGTGGAGTTGATTGTGAATAGTAACTACATAAGACTTAGTTCATGCTTAAGGTCATGAATAATCTTGGTTATATTCTTGTAAAAAAAGTGTTGTAATAACAGGAGGTTTTTATGATTTTAGCTGGGTATATTTTAATCTGCATAAGTGCAATATTTCTGATTCTTGGAATTATTTTTTTTATAATTGGAAAAAGCACATGGAAATGTACAGAAATGGTAACTGGAGAAATTGTCGGCATGTGTAAGAATGCGTACAACTATAACCAAGGCGGAACAGGTAACACCAATACTGGAATTAAAGTGGGTGCAAGCAACAGCCCGACAACCAAATGTCCGATTTTTGAATATAATGTAAATGGAGTAAAATATAATCGGGCAAGTAATATAGCATGGAACAAATCATATATTAGGAAGAAAATGAATAAACCACAAAATATTTATTATAATCCTTTAAATCCTAAACAAGCTTCTTTATTAAAACAAAGTATGTTAAGTATTATAGGCAAAGTCTTTATTCCTATAGGTGTTGCAATGTTTATTCTTAGTGTGGTTATGATTAAATTGGGGATATAAATTAACCTCAATGATTCGTGTGCTGTCTCATTTATTGTTTCTGTTCACACCTATAGTGCTAACAGTAACGAAATGTGAATGAGACAACACAAATCATTTCTTCACCATTTTTCTATAAATAAACCAACTGATTGTAATCATAATCGTATGTTCTTACAAATATATCTTGTGTTAAAACCTTTTCATGAACCACATACACATAGTAACATTCATACCAATGTTCCTCAAAAGATACACAACGGGTATTATACCTTAAAACTCCCGCTTTACCTTCTTCTAATATAAACGCGGTTTCATTTAATGTATTTGGTTGTCCCATAAGTTTTGCACCTTTTTTATAAAAATCCTCATTTCCACCTCTACGTTTTGGTGTCAATCCCCAATCATACCACTGGATACGATAGCAGTTGTCTGGCTCATTATGAATCATAATACATGGAATATCTATGTTTTCTATCTCATAAAATGCTCCTTTACTTTTCTGTATTGCCTTTTTTCTTCTTGCTGCTAATTTATGTTCCCGTTCATCACTGGCAGTAAATGCTTTTCCCAAAGATTTTTTATATAATTTTTTATCTAGCCTATCAGAAACTTCCCAATCTGAGCAGATAGTCTCTCCATGTTGGTCATAGTGACATTTCATCACAAAAACCCCATTACCAGAAAGATTTACCCCATCTTCAATTCTTATTGGTTTATAATATTCCCTTCTTAATGCAGCCCCAAAAGATGTACGATTTTCTTTCCACCATTTCATTTTTATGAATAAAACCGCTAACATAAATATTTATTCCTCCATATACTTTAGATGTAACAGCTCAGCCGAGGGCTGACCTGTTACGGAATTGGGCAAGCTCCGCATTATAAATTGCCCAATTCTAATCCTATATTAGTCTTTTTTACGGTCTTTAAAGCGGAGTGTGCAAGACCTACCTGAACTGTCACCTTTAGATTACTACTCTTCCTTATATTCTGTCCAAACACCATCTTCAAGTATCTCAAGTTGCCCCCATTGTGGATTCCCTGAATCTCTCCCTTTCACCCGTATTGGTAAAAAAGCATCATGTTGGCAATCTAGTAATGGATCCTCTATATGTATCCAACCTTGTTCATCTATTTCATCTTGCCACTCTTCTAATGCCGATTCTATATCTGGATAATAATGATCAAAGCTACAACTAATTGCGTCCTTACTTGTATATAAATAGACCATAACACCCTGTTTTTTTATTTCATGAATCATGATTTTACCGAGATTATTCACGGCCTTAAGCATGAACTAAGTCTTATGTAAGCCGAAGGCTTAAAATAAAGACTAGTTCATGCTTAATAGGTCAATTGACGATGATTGCAGACAGGTGACGCTACCAAGCGACTCCTAGCTGCGATAGCATCGGTCTGCAATATAAGTCGTGAATAATTGAGGTTTTATATATTGTATCTTTTTTATTTGTTTTAAATGGTTCCTTTACATATCCATACATTCTCATAATATACCGCCTTTTTCGCATTTTGATTAAAACTAATTCATTACACCAACAATTCGAAGAAATTTAGAAATACCTTTTTTCTTTTGTATGATAATCCTTAACCAAGTAATTCTTCTAATTTCTTTATAATGCTTTCTTTCTCCCCACTGCCATTTGTTGCAAAACGTAATAATGGTATTCCATATAATTCTAATATATGTTTTTTCATAATATCTCTCGATGCTTGCTTTGTATTCTCTTGATGATATTGATATCCATCAACTTCAATTGCTAATACTGGCTTCTTGCTAATTCTATTATAGAGTAAAAAGTCTATATGAGTAGCCAGATTCATTGCATAGCCACGCTCTTTTTCATTTAATAATTCCGGATTTCTAATTAATATATACATTGGAAAATGACACAATACATCTAAACAGGCGAATTTATCTCCAACAAGTATTTCTTCTATCAATGCATACATCAGATTTTCTGAGTCATATTCTGATATCTTTTTATGTTTTTGCAAATATGCTTTCCGCTCCTCTGCATATTGCTTATATAAATAATCAAAAACCGAATATACTTTACTTTCGGCAACCTCAAAGTTATGATACTGAATATAATCTATTAAATCTGTAATATTATGTTCTTTCGTTTGCTTATTTCCAGTTACAACCAACAATAATCTGTTTTTTGCCCTTGATACTGCTACATTAATTAAATAAGGATCGTCTGCAAAATCAGATATTTCATCATCTACAGTCGAAATAATAATTGTATCTTTTTCCCTTCCTTGAAATTTATGGACAGTTGCAACATCTATATTATTAAATTCTTTTTCTAATGCCTTTACTTGATTTTTATAAGGTGCTATAATTCCAGTATCTTCTATATGTGTAACTAATTTGGGAATAATTTCATCCCTTATTACATCAATCTGCCTTTGGCTGTAGTGATTACGGACATGATTACCTTGCACCGTTTTTATGACACCTAACACATCCTGCTCTCCTTTATCTTCCGTCATTATAATCAATTGTCCCTTATAAAACTTCTGATTACAAAAATTAATAATCTTTGGATGGCATCTGTAATGTTCACGCAATAAGGTATATTTCACGTTTGGCATAACATCTAATACAGATTGTAAAAAACTTTTTGTAAACTGGTATCCATCATGAATATTAAAACTATCAAAGATGGCATTTGCTTGTTTTTTTATCTCTTCTGTCAACACATTTGGCAACTGTTTCGTATCACCCACAATAATAACATTCCTTGCACAAGACAATGCCAATGCTCCTGTTGCAACATCAACTTGGGATGCTTCATCCATAATAAGATAATCATATATCGTCTCTGGATTTAAACTATTTCTTGACGAAAATGTTGTACTCAATATTACAGGGTATTCGGCTAAAACATCATCTGATTTTTTCCATAAATCTTCTTTATCAAATTTAATCCGTGTTTTTTGATAGGAATACCTTTTTGCCAAGTGATCTTTTAATATTGCCATGGAATATTGGCACATCTCATTTAACAAATCTTTATCGTTTTTCTTTAGGTAATCTTCTATTTCTAATATCTGATTTGATAACTCTTTCTCTTTTGTTTTATAATACATCATCTGAAATATAGAAATTATTTTTTCAATATTTTGTTTATAAAAACCAAAGTCGGTAATTCCAACTTGAAAAAAATTTTTTATTTTAAAAATTAATCCTATTTTCTGTTTTATCTCAAACATTCTTTGGCACTCTTGCCACAAGGTCATCCAACTTTTGGAAGATAATCTTTTCTTAAATTTAATACTATCAATTGAAACTTCTCTCTCTTCTAAATATTGTTCAAAGTATTCTAATTCTGTTGCCAACTGCGACTGTTCCTGCTTTAAGTGTGCCAATTCCTCCTGTTTATGAAAAACATTTTCAAGCTGTTGTGATTTTTCTCTTATTTGATTCAATGAAATATTTTGATTCTTATCTATTTCCCATAATGAAAAATCTGGATATACTCCCTCTTGTCCCTCAATAAATGTTTCTTTATTCTTTGAGTTACCTAATGTGGCAACAACAAAACCTAAATTATATTTTGAAGAGGATAACTTCTCATATACATTTTCTGTTGCAGAATTGTTGTTTGAGACAACTTGTACTGTTTTACCTTGTATTAATATATTGGCAATAATATTTAATATGGTTTGCGTTTTTCCAGTTCCCGGTGGTCCTTGAATCACACTAAATGAATTTTCCATAGCATCTTTTACCGCCTTATACTGGCTATTATTACATCCAAATGGAAAAATTGGTATATATTCCTGACTTTTCTTATGCGTTTGCAGCAAAGATGGATTAAGATACTTCGCTAATGCAATATCATCGCCTATGAAACTTATTTTATCAAAACTTTTTGGAAGAATTTTTTCTCCTGTTCGTTCACTTTTCAATTCAGATAAACTTGCAATTTGTTTTATGTATTCAAATATATTCCCTGCTTGTTTTTCTATCAAACAAGACTTTTCTATTTCTAGTTCTTCTCCTATATAATCCCTTTCGCTTCCATCTCCAAAACAAATATGCCAATAGGAATTATCTCCATCCTTGAAAACATAGATTGCTTTTATATCGAAGAAATTACGTCCTTCTCTGCTAATTCTATATAGATTAGGATTTAATACTTTTGGTTCTTCTAAACGCCTAACATTCAGATAGTTATATGTATAAACCTTTCCATTATTAAATTTTACATTCCACTTCTTGTTATCATTACTATATTGACAAAAACTTATTTCAGGCGTTTTGATTTCGCCTTTTATAATAATCATGTATCTTTTTGTATTCATCTAATTTTCACCTTTTACAGAAATAATGTTACCCCTTTTATCTTTTTTTGTTACTAACTCCCTACTTCAAGCAATATTTATAAATATAATACCATAATATTATAGTATTTTTACTAATATGTTATTATTAATTTAATACACAAAATCTAAATCAATATTACTCGTAATCAAAAAATGGGACTGTCACATTTAGAGAAAAATATACTAGATACGAAGAATTCGTATTAAAATTAATACTCTATCTTGTATATATAATACCTAATGCAACAACCCCATTTTTTATTTTATATATTTTAATACAGACTATCCCTTTGTTAAATATCTAAATAAAATTAATAATGAGTGCTATATGTCGGCCTACTGTCAAAGATATTGAATTGCAAGGGTATGTTGAGATTGTGGGAAGTTTAATTTTTTTAATTAAATATCACATTATACTTTTTTTACCTAATTCTGTTATCGTATATCTAGTCCTGCCGTTTTGCTTGTCCTTTGTCAAATAATAATATTCTTCCTCTAATTTTTTAGTTATCCATCCTATTTTTTGCCATTTCACATCCATTTCTACAGCCATATCACGAACATATACAACTCCACCTTTTAATATAGCCAATTTCATGAACATATATTGCTCTCTTTCTAATAAATTACTCTTCCTTTCAATTTCCTCTATCTGCTGCTTATAATTTTCAGATATCTTTTTTTCTTCTACCACAGTTCCTATGGACATGCACTTCATACAATTCATTCCATAGCTTTTTAAAAATGACAATTCTTCAGTACTATAAATGCAGCCACATTTTTTACATTTTATCTCTTTTGTTTCTTTCAAAAAGGATGTTACAATTGGATTAAAATTAAATGGGGACTCAATAAAATATGTTCTATATTCACCTCCTATCGGCTTTCCCCAACGTAAATTTTCATTCAAACACAAACCGTAATTTAATGCATAAATAGAAACTTTTTTCCCAGCTTTATTAGACATTTCATTGTATTTACTTACAAAAAAATTCAATTCCAGTGATGCCAATGTTGCTTCGGCTTCTTTAGCAATATAAAAATGACTTGTAAACGGATTACTCCTCTCACTGTCAAAAATCTGTGCTGTATATTTTTTTGTTCGTATTTCTGACTTTATTTCTTTTTCTCTACTTACAATGCTTTGAAGCAAGTCCTTTAATTGAAATATTTCAATTCTCTCATCATACGCCATTTGAGCTGACTTACTTTCTTCAAAAAACAAAGATAAACGCTCATTATAAAAACGTTTTGCTGCCTCATTTAAATTTGTTATACTAATTTTATTTCCATGCACAACAGAATATTCTTTTGCATAATCTAAAATCAGACCAATATGTCTAACAACATTTATTGACATTCTGAATATTATTTCACAAAACTCCAATACCTCATTTTTATCTGTGTCAAAGAAATATTGCATTCCGTGACCTGTATATTTTTGTAAACGTTTCTCTATTATCCTATATGTATAATCTATTGCTGCAGATTCCATCTCATTTCTTTTATCATTAACATATAATTGATAATAATCCAAGTAACGAATATCTATTTTTTGTCTATCTAATTCTCCAAGTTCTACTCTTCCTGGATACGCAGAAATCTTTAATTTTATAAAATCATCAGATGTATTATTTAATGTATTTACAATCAAATCACAGAACATACTTAATGATTTTTGTTCAATTTCAGAATAATCATCAAGAATTAGAAATAATCTTTTCATTGATAACCCCTGTATAATTTCTTTTATTTCATCAACTAAATGAGTTATTTCAAAAATTCTAGCAAAAACTCTATTGTATGTTCTCCCATTCTCTTCAGATGTTCTTACTAAATTAGTTTCTCCGCACCCCATTTCACCTGACAACGAACTTAATGATGCATTAATTCCCATACATTCATTATTGTTCTTTTCTAACACCTTCCCATCACTAACTGAAAGATTTATTGATTGCAAAGTCTGTAATTCCAAATTTTCTAAATGATTATTATTTTGTATTCTTTTCCTTATTTCCTCTAGCTTTCTTGCAGTATCAGCAACTTTCGATAAATGAAACTTGTCTTTAATAGTTTCAACTATAGAAAGATAATTATTTTCTATTTCATTAATAAGCTCACTAACAAAATCTAAAATAAATTGTCTTTGTAAAGAATAACTCTCCATCTCTTCAGAAGTTTCAGTTTTTAAATATCTTATAGTTGTATAATTTCTTTTTGCACTATCAAATATTGTTTTCACATCAATATAACAGGTCATAATATCCTTTGATTTTCTTAATTCATTTTGCATTCTCATAAATATCGTAGATTTTCCTGTTCCTTTTCTGCCAACTAGTACTGTTGTATTATCTTTCAAACATAGCCTTAATATTCCATCACCATCTATAGGATCAACATATACATCATTCAATATATCTCTATTTTTTTCATCAACAATCTCATATCGTCTATATTGCCTCAATGATTCTATCGCTTTATCAAAATTTTCTTTATCTCTTTGGTTCATTACTTAATTCTCCTTTGCAAACACTTTTTTCTTATTTCATTCTCTATAATATCATCAATACTATATTAATGATTTATCAATTTTTCTTATCATTATGGTTCCTTTAAAACAATTTCAATCTTATCATCCGAATACATCCATATTGCTTTACATGGATTATATGAACCATCTTCTGCTATCAAACCTGATTCCCTATATAATTCCGTAACACCTGCAAGATAACATCTATTTTTTGCAATAGTTAATTCTTTCTGTTCTAATCCATTAAAAACTACTATAACTTTTTGTGCAGTTGGCGATAATAAGTTAATTATTGCTTTAGGTAATCTCAAAATCCTAGCTCTTATATCATTTGCAGATATTTGCTTATCCACTATCAATTTTACATTTCTATCTACATCAACATTATTATCATTTACCTGAAGCAAATCATCAGATATGTCTTTCAAAGCATCAATTGCATTTTTACTAAATACTGGTGTAAATACAAATCCAATCTCATTATCTATACAACTCTCAACTAAAGTCTTTCCATCAATCAAAATAATTGGACGCGAAACATCTGCTTCAAGAAATTCTAAGGTTCTTTTTGAAAAACCTGCTGTAGTTATAAAAATGCCCTTACTTCCTGAAGGCATCACACCTCTTAATGCCCTTACCTTTTCAATTGGTATTGTCGTTCCTGGCTTATTTCTCTTTGCTTGAACATAATAATCAACAGTATCTGCACCAGCCAATCCTCCAACACCATAACGAACAGCCTCTAAATCAATACCACCATCCGACGAACGTTGTGTAATGACCACTTCATCAAGACCAATTTTTTCAAGATATACCTTTAAAAACTCTTCAAAAGCATATCCATTCTCGAAATAGCCATAAAATTGTTCCAAAAATTCGTTTATCTTTTCATCAGATATTTCTATATTCTTTCGCATTTTTAGTCTCCAATTCCTTCTTAGGTATCTTCAAGTATTATCCAGTTACAACTTATCATTATAATGCTATCTAAGAGAATAATAGTATTCCTTACCATATAATTATTAATTTTCAAACATTTTCTCTTTTTCTGCCAAAGTAGATGATGCTTTCTGTCATTCCATTTCACAAATGAACCAACATTTGAATTTTTCATTTTCCTTTTTATTACCTATGTTCATAAAATGACAATCTTTATATACATCTATTATACTTTCAAATATAAAAAAACACAACCACAATTTCCCCAGAACATACACATAAATATTTTTGTTTTTTAACATATTTTTTCTATGCTCAAATATTAAATCCGTATGTTAAATACTCTTTGACATTCATACATATATAATAACATTTTTTCTTTACAGGCATTTTCCTATTTAAAACAATTTTAGTATGGATAAACACAATTTATTATTAAGAACATTGTTGATCATTCTGGAAACAATGTGACTGAAAAAGTATACACACATTTAAAAATTCTGATATTCCTTTATGTATTGATTAAAATATAATTAGAAGTTCCTAATATTTTAATTTCACATTTTACGGAATCAACATGTAAGAAATCGCCGATTTTTTCACATTTACTCACAATCTTGAAATATTGACAAATCCCCAAAAATAAACATTTTCGGGGATTTGCTAACTTCATGTTTTCTAAATAAATTATCTCTTTAATAGATATATAAAAGCCCAGAAGTATACTAAATGCTGAGTTTTTGAGTAAATGTGTTACTTGCGAGTATTTTATTCAAAACTACCGAAAACTCTTCATAACTACAACCAATTCATACGCTTTTCAAATATTACTTTATTGTCTCCCTTTTCTATTTTTCCAAATTCATAACATTCATAAAATTGATTAATATGTTTCATAACCATAGCCTTATTCCTTTGAGATACAACTAAATTGAAACCCACTCCACAATTAAATGTTTGTAACATTTCTTCATCGCTGATATTTCCACTATTGCGAATGTACTTGAATATGTTTAATATTCTTACCTTAGACAAATCAATCTTGGCACTTAAACCATCTGGAATAATTCTGCATAAATTACCTTCTATCCCACCACCAGTAATATGAGCCATTCCATGTATGATATTTTTATCAAACAATTCTTTAATCGATTTATAATATGGTGTATGTGGTTTCATAATTTGCTCTATAAATGTTAAACCATCTATCTTGTCCAACTTTATTTGTGGTAATTTATCCATAAGCAGACGAACTAATGAATATCCATTTGTATGTAAACCATTTGAAGCTATTGCCAACACAGCATCTCCTTCTTCTATTGCAGAACCATCAATCACTTTTGATTTTTCAACAATGCCAGCAATGCTCGAGGTAAGAACATAAACCCCTGATTCTACAACCAATGGCTGTATGGAAGTTTCGCCACCTACAAGCGAACATTCATTTTCTTTACAAGCCTCTGAAACACCCTTTACTAATGTTTTTATAGTGTCCTTTTCAGCATTTCCACACACAATTGTATCTAACACTGCCAAAGGCTTTGCTCCCATAACTACTATGTCATTCACTAAATGGTTAATCATATCATGACAAATTGATTCTGTATAACCATATTCCATTGCAAGCTTTTGTTTCGATCCTGGCTCTTCTGATTTTAATACCAAAACAGGATTTTTAATCTCTGAAAAATTAATATCATACAAGGACGCAAATGGTCCCAAACCATTTAAAACACGCCTATCACTCGTTTCCAAATGCTTTGACATTTCCCTTTTTATTGTATCTGTATATGTAATATCAATACCTGCTTTGCTGTATGATAAACCTTCAACATTTTTTTCACTACCAGCTAAAATTTCATCTACCGATACATCTAATACGGTTGCTAAATCCCTCAATATCTCAATATTAGGATATATGGTTCCATTCTCCCACTTAGATACTGCCTGAAAAGAAACATTTAACTTATCTGCAAGCTGTTGCTGAGTTAATCCAAGAACTTTACGTTTTTCCATTATAAAATTACCAACTTTAATACTATTAAGCATATAGAATACCTCCGTTTTTATTTTATAATAACTTACATAAGAACCTTTCAACAATAACTGGACAAGAGAATTTTCTATTCTGATTCAACTATTAGTTGAGTTGTCTTATCACAGAGATAAAGAAAACCCTTGAAAATACTGGACTTTCAAGGGTTTTATAAAATCTTTTATTTGTCTTAAAATTATCTCTTACTGAACTGTGCTATATCCTAAAATCAATGTTTTTAGTCGTCTGTGTAACGAGTATGTAACTAGTTCAATTCACACTAATTATGAATATTATCTCTTGTTTTATTACAGTTTATTCAAATTCTCAATTACTATCTTGTTGCACTGGTGCAACTTAGGCAATTAATGCTTTTATTGCTGTCTTACTATGCTTACCTATTTCTTTTCCACTTTATCTTTTAACACGTCAATAGCATTTATTAGCACGTCTGGTATTGGCAATCCCATAAGACCAGCATTTTCCAAAATAGAAATACCTTCTGACGCAATGAATGCTATTGTCACTGTATCTTTTATGTAACTTGCCCCGATAAGTAAATCCAACCTGTAGGCTACTGCCACCAATACTAATGTCATGATTTTGCGAAATATCCCTTTCCAACAAGCTCCGCTCTCTAAAGCACCTGTTTCTGTCTTCTTTGATGCCTTGAATACTGCTGCTACGATTAAACCAGATATGTAATCTATAATCATAAATCCTATCAATGTGTTAATAGATGTACTCCAGCCACCAAAAAAAGAAGCTATAAAGCTTCCTGCAACACCAGTAAATCCACATACTATTTGTTTTATCTGTATCATACTTCC
>JAAVHR010000098.1 GCA_014799595.1 Clostridiales bacterium
GACTTACCTCTGCCGATTTCACTGCTTCATTTTCAGCTGGTTTTTCCTCCACTTTTGCTGGTGTTTCCCCCGATGCTTCTGCTAAGATATCATTCAAATCTTTAATAATATCTTCATTATCTTCTGTTCCTTCATCTCCACTTTCTTGAATTACATCTAAGTAATTTTCCAAAGCATCCAATCCTCTAAACAGAACATCCACCAATTTTGCTTGAACTGTCATCTTACCACTACGAATTTCAGAAAACACATTTTCCATATCATGGGTCAATTTTTGCATTCTCTTATATCCCATGGTTCCTGCCATACCTTTTAAAGAATGTGCTGCACGGAATATCTCATTGATAACATCTTGATTATCTGGTTCTCTTTCTAATATTAATAATTGTTCATTCAAATTTTGTAAATGTTCTTTTGTCTCATCAATAAAAATCTCTAAATACTGACTTACATCCATCTTATCGCACCCCCACATGCTTTCCTATAGCTCCTGCAATATCCTGAATTGGCAAAACCTCATCTGCCAAACCACTTTCAAAAAATACTTTTGGCATGCCATACACAGTACAAGTTTCTGCATTCTGAGCTATGGAATAAATATTATTCTTGGTATTTAGTTGCTTAATCCCCGCAGTACCATCGCCGCCCATACCAGTTAAAACCACACACACAACCTCTGCAAACCGGCTTCCAACTAAAGATTCATACATGATGTCTGCACAAGGTCTTAAACCATTTCTTGCTGGTTCATCTGTAAGCTTTATTAAATACTGCCCCTTATTTTCGGTAATTCTAAGCTGCGCTCCACCTTTTGCTATGTAAACAGTTCCTTTTTTTAATACTTCTCCATCTTCTGCTTCCTTCACATGAACCTCACTCATCTCATCCAAACGTTCTGCAAGAGAATTTGTAAATCCTTTTGGCATATGTTGCACGATAACCATAGGTGCATCTAAATTTTTTGGAAGCTTTGGAACCAATTGGTGAAGTGCTTTTGGTCCACCAGTAGAACACGCTAATGCTATTATTTTTTCCCCTCCAACAACCCCCTTTTGTTTTACTTCTGTAGGTTTATTTATGATATTTGGCCGCTCTCCTCTTCTCAAGTTATCTATAGTTCTTCTTTGACGTTTTTCATCCAAAGCGTTCGCTGCCAATTCTATCCGTTCTAATAATTTTTCGGAAAAATGTTCTCCTTTTGCCTGTGAAAAATCATTCGGCTTTGTAACAAAATCAAAGACCCCATTTTCTAATGCATGAATGACTTCCATTGCATCTTCTTTGATTATTCCACTAATTAGGATAATCTCTGCATCTAGAAAGATATTACTAATCTTCTGCAATAAAACATCACCATTCATATCCGGCATAAAGAAATCCAGCAAAATAATATCATATTTTTTTGGATTAGCTTTGATTAACGACAATGCCATATTGCCATTCCTAGCGATATCTACAACCTTGAATCTCTTATCTTTATCTATTATACCAGATAACACCCTTCTCATAAGTGCAGAGTCATCTATAATCAAAACATTTTTTAACATTTTTCTCAACCCCATTCTATCTTATATAATTATATTATATATATTATATTGTACTCCTACGCAACATTTTTCTCTCTTGTGCGAAAATAAACCTTACAATCTGTTCTCTTTCATCTCTATCTATATCTACAAATTTTACACGTGTTTCATAATAATCTGTTTTCTTTGCTAAAACAGCAGAATTCACCACTTCTCCCTTTAACTCAAAAATCCGTTCTACCCCATCTTGAAGAATTGGTATCCTTAAATATAACAATGTACTTGTCTTATGTAAGGTAGAGGAGTTAAATCTAACACCACCACCACTAATATCTGTAATGGTTGCCATAAGCCACTTATTCTTAACTTCATTTAAAATCTTTTTACAACTCATTCTGGCTTCTTCATTAGCAAAATCATTCACCATAAGTCTACGTTCCAAAATTTCCTCTTCTCTTGTATAATAGCGATAATTAATATCTATAATATGCTCCAAACGATAATATTGTCTTCTCTGACATTTTTCTAAATCAGAATTAAACTCTCCTATCATAACATGCACATTTTCTTCTTTGTATCGATCTACAACTTCAATACTAGATTGAAATAATCCAGTATCTGTGTAAAAACAAACTTCATAGAAATCACCTACTGTCAATGGAATCATACGCCCTGCTTCCATTGGCATAGCAAGTTTTATCCGATCTCCTTCCATATAATCTAAAATCTGGCTGATATACTGTTTTCTAACTTGGTTTTCTGTTTCCGATTGTACAGTAATTTTGTACATTTCTACCTTGTCCCCAATATGTATAACTTGTTCCTTCATTTCTTACCGCCTCCTACAATTTAAATATTTCCTTGTTCTACTTCATATCCATCTATTTTTTCATTTTCGCATGTATTAAGTTTGTGAATAATCTTTTTATTCCCTTCTCTTTTGATCCGTTAAACATTGGTTTCCCCTGTAAATTCCCTGCCAGATAGGAAACAGACAGAGCCGCTGCTGTATGAGGATATGAAAGAACAAGAGGCTTTTGCTGTATTATTGCCTTTGAGACATTTCCATCATTAAGTACAGCCCCTATATATTCCAATTTTATATTAAGAAATTTATCCGCTACAACACTTACTTTATTAAAGATTTCTTTACCTTCTTTCCAGTTATTCACCTTGTTTGAAACAAGCTTAATTACTGTTCTGGATGCTTGAAAATCCTGAGTCCGGTTCAAAGTCTTTAATAACGCATACGCATCTGTTATCGAAGTAGGTTCTGGTGTTACGACTAATAATACCTCTTCACTAGCTGCTGCAAATTCTAAAACATGGTCTGCAATTCCTGCACCTGTATCTACAATAATCACATCTGCCATATCATCCAATTCTGATAACGACTGCATCACATAAAACACTTGATCTCTAGTAAGGCTTGCCAACTCTTTAATTCCGGAACCTCCTGAAATAAATCCAANACCTTCTGGTCCAGGTATAACAATATCTTTTAAATTCTTTCCCTTAAACATTAAATCAGCCAAATTGAAAATTGGACGAACACCCAACACAATCTCAATATTTGCAAGTCCAAAATCTGCATCTAATATAATTACTCTTTTCCCTCTTCTCTGTAATTCAATAGCAAGATTTACTGCAAGGCTGGTTTTTCCCACACCACCCTTTCCACTGGTTACTGTAATAACTCTAGATGTTTTTTGAGGTTGCACCTGCATTTTAATGATATTTCTTAACTGTTCTGCCTGATCCATATATTATTGCCCTCCCAAAAGCTGCTTTGCAATCTTCTGTGCGTCTATTTTCTCTATGTCACCTGGTACATTCTGTCCAGAAGTTAAATAAGAAAGGGTTGCATCTGTTAGCATTTTTACATTCAAAATATTTCCAACGCAACATGTTTCATCTAATTTAGTAAAAATCAAGTTATATTTAATAAATTTTCCATAAGTTTCCGTTATTTTCACCAAATCCTTATATTTTGTAGTTGCACTAAGAACTAAGTAAACATCTCTTTCTTCTTCTGGTACCACTTTAATTAATTTCTCAATATCTTCTGTCTGTTCCACGTTTTTATGGGAACGTCCTGCTGTATCAATCAACACAATATCATAATCCTGATACTCTTGTTTTGCCTTTTTCATTTCTTCTTCAGAATAAATAACTTTTAATGGTACACCTAAAATATTTGCATAGGTACGAAGTTGTTCTACTGCGGCAATACGATATGTATCTGATGTGATAAGTGCAACTTTGATCCGTTTTTGTATCTTTAAGTTTGATGCTATTTTAGCAATCGTTGTTGTTTTCCCTACACCAGTAGGTCCTATAAAATATATATACTTAACTTCCTCTTGATTTTCTTCAACTATCTTTGTCTTTCCAAGCTTTAGCACAATTTTCTGATAAATACTTGCCAAAACGTTATCAATGGTAGTATCCCTTTTCAACGTTCCTCTAATCCCTTCCAAGATTGCATTTGCATACTGTTCTTCCACCTCATTATCAAGAAGTTGTTCCTTTACCAAACGAATACAAGCATCTGCTTTACTTTCCTCTTTTTTGACTCCTTTCTTTTTTTCAGTCTTTGTTACTTCTTTATCTTCTATCTGCATCTGTCTTTCTATCATTAGTTGTAAATTATTTAGTCTATTCTCAATCCCTTTGCTATTGATATCTGTTTCTTCTGATTCTTTTATAATATTTTTGCTACTATTCAATACTTCTTCCTGCTTCTTTGCCCGCTGTTCTTCTTCTTCTCGCTTTTTTACTTCTTCCAAAGTTTTTTGCAGTTCCTGCATTTTATTTAACATACCTTCTCCGGTGTTATAATTATTCTCTTCATCCACCGCTGCAGTTACCTCTACTCTAGCTTTCCGAAAAAACTTTTGTAATCCTTTTGGCTTTACTGCCTTAATGTTCATAACAATTGCATCTTTACCTAATTCTTCTTTCGCCTGCATAATTGCATCGATTTCTGTCTCTGCCTGAAACTTCTTTATAACCATTATACTGTCACCATCCCTACTGATTGTAATTCCACATTAGATTCTATTTCGTTGTAAGAAACCACAATTAAATCTTTAAAGTAGTCTTCTGTCAGTTTCTTAAAATACATGCGGACAATTGGAGATGTAATAATAATTGGATTTTTTCCTAAATCTTCTAATTTTACTACCTCTCTTTGTAATGAATCAATAATAGCCTGCTTTGTATCTGGATCCAATGTCAGATATGCTCCCTGTTCTGTTTGTTTTACAGAACCCATAATTTCCTGTTCAATTCTTGGATCAAGTGTAACCACGCTTGTCATCTCATTAATAGGAAAATACTTGCTGGAAATTGCTCTCTTCAAACTCTGTCTTGCATATTCTGTCAACACGTCTGTATCTCTTGTTGTTGGTGCATAATCCGCTAATGTTTCAAATATTGTAATCAAATCCCGGATAGAAATACCTTCTCTTAACAGATTTTGCAATACTTTTTGAATCTCTCCTACTCCCAAAAGCTTGGGCACTAATTCTGAAATAAGTGTACTATTTGCTTCCTGCACATTGTTAATTAAGTTCTGTACATCCTGTCTGGTTAGCAACTCATCCAAATGATTGCGGATTACTTCTGTTAAATGTGTAGCAATAATAGATGGAGGATCTACAACCGTATATCCCATAGATTCTGCTCTCTCTCTCTGGCTTTCCGTAATCCAGATTGCTGGTAAATGGAAGGACGGTTCAAAGGTCGGAATACCAGTGATCTCTTCTTCCACATATCCCGGATTCATCGCCATATAATGGTCGAACAAAATCTCACCATCACTAACAGGTACACCTTTTATCTTAATCACATACTGATTCGGATTCAACTGAATATTATCACGTAAACGAATCATTGGTACTACACATCCTAGTTCCAATGCAATCTGTCTACGAATCATAACCACCCTGTCTAACAAGTCTCCACCTTGGTTTACATCTGCCAAAGGAATAATTCCATATCCAAATTCCAGTTCAATGGGATCTACTTGTAATAAAGAAACTACATTTTCAGGTCTTCGGATTTCATCTGCCTGTACCTCTTCTTCATTGATTTCATCCTCTATATCCTGAACTTCAATCTTTGACTGTATCATATAGCCAGTGGCAATAAAAGCAGCAGCATACATAAGAAAGATTAAAGTATTTAATGGAGTAACGACACCTAAAAATGCCATACTTGCACCTACAATATAAAGCACTTTAGGAATAGAAAATAATTGTTCAAAAACAATATCACTAATATCTGCTTCTTTGGATACCTTCGTTACCAAAATACCTGTAGATAAAGAAATCAGCAAGGATGGAATCTGACTTACCAATCCATCACCAATTGTCAAAATCGTATATTTGTCTAAGGCTGCATTCATTTCAAGACCACCAAATATTACTCCAGTAGCTAATCCACCAACAAAATTAACAAGTGTGATAATCAAACCTGCAATGGCATCACCCTTTACATATTTTGTGGCACCATCCATAGCTCCAAAGAAACTTGCTTCATCTTGTATCTTTTGTCTTTTTTCTCTTGCTTGTTCATCCGTAATTGCACCTGTATTCAAATCTGCATCAATCGCCATCTGTTTACCCGGCATAGCATCCAAAGTAAAACGTGCAGAAACTTCTGCTACACGCTCTGAACCTTTGTTGATTACCATAAACTGGATTAATATTAAAATAACAAATACAATAACACCAACAACAAGACTTCCTCCACCTACAAAGTTACCAAAAGTAGAAACTACATTTCCTGGTTCTCCAGTGGTTAATATTAATTTTGTTGAAGAAACATTCAAAGAAATACGAAAAATAGTTGTAAACAACAGTAAAGTAGGAAAACTCGACATGCTAAGTGCTTCCTTTGAAAACAATGCATTAAATAATACAATCAATGCAAGAGAAATATTCAATGCCAACAATACATCTAAAAGAATAGAAGGCATAGGTACAATAAAGAATATAATAGCAGCTAATAAGTACAATCCCAATACAACATCCAATTTCTTCATAAATGTTTTCCTCCTTTCCTATCCTTTCAATCCATATACATAAGCTAATATTTCTGCCACTGCCTGATATAATTCTGGTGGAATCTCTTGTTCAATATCCACATTATAATACAGCATTCTGGCTAATGGTTTATTTTCAACAATTTCAACTTTATGTTCTCTGGCAACTTCCTTAATTTTCTGTGCCAGATAATCTGCACCTTTTGCAATCACAATTGGTGCTGAAGAAGATTCTTTATCATATTTTAATGCTACAGCTAAATGTGTAGGGTTCGTAATAACAACATCTGCCTCAGGCAATGCCTGCATCATTCTTCTTTGAGATGCTTCTCGCATTCTCGCCTTAATTTTTCCTTTAATCTGTGGGTCTCCTTCTGCATTTTTATATTCATCTTTTATCTCTTGCTTTGTCATTTTCATATCTTCACTAAATTTATGTTTTTGGTAAAAATAATCGACCATAGCTATAATAAGAAAACAAAAGGAAATTTTTATTCCTAGGTTAATAATAATAGTTCCTATAGATATCACTGCACTTGAAAGATTATAAAAATAAAATTCAAAGAGTAAAGTATACTTATCCTTTAGTGTATCATATACCACATAAGTCAATACACCGACCTTTGCAATGGATTTTAATAATTCCATAATCTTATCTTTAGAAAACATTCTTTTAAACCCACTAATTGGATTAAACTTTGAAAACTTAGGTTTAAGTGGTTTTGCTGTTACCACCCATTTTACCTGTGCTACATTGAATACAATAGCAAATACTACTGCAATAAGTATAATCGGCAAACTAATAAGCAACATTTCAGTAATTTCATCCTGAAACAAGCTGTGTGATGTATTTAGCGTAAATTCTTCATTTACAATCTCATCTATACTTCCATAATATTTTATAAAATTTTCCAAAAATCCAGTTCCAATATAGCCAACAAATATTTTTAATCCCAAAAACATTCCCAAAAGCATAAACCCGGTAACCAAATCCATACTTTTTGCCACTTGTCCTTCTTTTCTGGCATCATTTAATTTTTTAGGCGTAGCGGCTTCTGTTTTTTCTCCTCCTGGACCCTCCTTCGCAAATCGTTGCAGGTCATATCTCCATCTATATTTATGTGTTAAGCCTTGCGGCATCTTGTTTTCCAATCTAATCCCTCGTTTTCTCCACTAAGGGGACAATACCCTAACAATTTCATTCACCATTGTTTTCATCTCTCCATATATCAAATCTGCAACATCTGGTACATATTTCCCTGCCAGACAAAGTATAACAAGCCCCACAAACACTTTCAATTGCATTCCAATTACAAACATATTCATCTGAGGTGCAACCTTAGCAAGCACTCCCAATACCACATTTACCATTAAAGTTGCTGCAAACAAGGGAAGTACAATTCGAAATCCAATGATAAAATAATCCTTTATAAATGTAACCATAACCGAATAGATACTCACACGGAAGACCGCCTGCCCCACAGGTATATATTGAAAAGCATCTAACATTGCAGATAAAATATATCTGTACATATCTGTGGCGAGCAAAATCAGCATTACAAAATAAGTATATAACGTTCCTGTTACGGTTGTAGACATATTTGCTGCAGGATTCATCACATTCACCATAGAAAAACCAATCTCCATATCAATAACCTGACCAGCAAAATTAAGAATATAAATACAAATACTTGTCATATAACCTATGATAATTCCAATCATTAATTCGACTACAACAAGTTTTCCATACCCAATTACACCAACATTTTGCAATGGGTATTTTTCCATAGTACTAAACAAAAGAATAGAGATAAAAACACTTAATCCAATCTGCACTCTTGTTGGCACATTAGACAAACTGTAAAATGGTGCCGAAAATATAAATCCACTCATCCGCACCAAAATAAGAAGGAAAAATTCAAAATTTTCAATTGTAAAATTCATCTTTTTCCAACACCCTTCTCTTATATCCAATCTCTCATTCCAGAAAACAACTCTTCCCAATACAGTTTAATTTTAGCGGATATACATGCTAAAATTCTGACAAAGTTCTGTCATATAAGCTACCACATTCTCCATAATCCAATTGCCACAAAGCACCAGCGTCAATAATATAGCAACAAACTTAGGAACAAAAGTAAGAGTTTGTTCTTGTATAGAAGTTACTGTCTGAAATACACTGACAACCAGACCTACAATTAAAGAAATCAAAAGCATTGGAGCAGATACTTTTAAAATCAACCAAACTGTAGCCATTGTAATATTTACTACTGTATCTTGTGTCATCCCCATTCCTCCTTTTTAAGATGAATACCTTACAGCATCAGTAAAACGATCGGACAACTTCACCAATAATCAAATTCCATCCATCTGCCAAAATAAATAATAAAATTTTAAAAGGCATAGAAATTGTAGTTGGCGGCAACATCATCATACCCATAGACATTAAGGTCGATGCCACAACCATATCAATAATAATAAAAGGCAGATAAATTAAAAATCCAATAATAAAAGCTTTTCTAAGTTCACTAATGATAAAAGACGGAATAATTACAGTAATTGGAATATTATCTACAGATTCTAATTCCTCATCTGCAATTCCAGCAATACCTATAAATGTCTTCAAATCTTTACGTCTAGTTTGTTTAAGCATAAAAGTTCTTAGTGGTTCTATTCCTTTTTCTATAGCCTCTTCTTGTGTAATCGTTCCATTTGAATATGGTTCAATTGCTTCACTATTAACTTGTGTAAATACAGGTGCCATGATAAAGATAGATAAAAACAACGCAAGTCCAATTAAAATCTGGTTTGGAGGAGTTGTTTGTGTTCCTAATGCTGACCTTGTAAAATGCAAAGTAATTAATATTCTTGTAAAAGAAGTAACCATTATTAAAATAGAAGGTGCTAAAGAAATAATGGTGAGTACTAAAAAAATCTTCAATGCTCCAGACAAAGAAGCACTCCCCTGATTCGTAGAAATACTCAAATTAAAATCATCTGGACCCTCAGAATCTAATGCTCCACTTCCATCAATTTCATCTACTCCTGCTGTAGCATACCCAACTGGTACATCATGGAAAGGCGTATAAAAAAAGGTCAGTATGCACACAAAAAATAATACAGTCAGAATTCTAGTTACAAGCCTACTCATTCTTTTTATATATTTTCTCATGCATACCAACCTCTACTTGTTATTTTTCTTTGTAGGAAACGTCTTTTCTTTCATCTTGGCCAAAATCTGATTAAAATCCAGCAAAGGCTTCATAGTATCTTCTGAAATCACTAATTCTTCTTCTTTCACCTCACCTAAGCATGAAATTTCATCTTTCCCAATACCAAGTACAAAATATTTGTTACCTACTTTTACAATTTCTACAAACTTATTTTGTCCAACCCTACACCCTTCAATAACTTTTATATTCTTATTATTCAGTTGTGTACTGCCCATATTTCCAATCCATCTTGTGACAAAATATGCCACTGCCATAATAATCAGGAAAACAATAACTAACATAATAAGTTGAAAAAAATTATCAAATGAGTTTAATGTTGAATTTAAATACATTATTTACCCCACCACTTTTTTAATCGCTTCTAATACACGATCAGCCTGAAAAGGTTTTACAATAAAATCTTTTGCTCCTGACTGAATTGCTTCGATAACCATTGCCTGCTGTCCCATAGCAGAACACATAATTACTGTTGCACCAGGATCTGTTTCTTTAATCTTTTTCAAAGCCTGGATTCCGTCCATTTCTGGCATAGTAATATCCATCATTACCAAATCTGGTTTCGTCTCATTGTATTTCTCAACAGCTTTTAAACCATTCTCTGCCTCTCCAGCAACATTATAACCATTCTTAGTTAAAATGTCCTTAATCATCATCCTCATAAATGCTGCATCATCACAAATCAAAATATTTTTAGCCATATTACTCTCTCCTTATCTCTATTATTTAATAATCTCAGTAACTCTGATACCAAAGTTTTCTTCAATTACTACAACTTCCCCTTTTGCGACAAATTTGCCATTCACCAATACATCAATTGGCTCACCTGCTAATTTATTCAACTCTATAATTGTTCCAGGTGAAAAATCCAAAATCTCCTTTATGGATTTATTTGTCCTGCCCAATTCCACAGTAACCTCTAAAGGTACATCCATAATCAATTCTATATTTTCCTGTTGATTTAATGGTGTTACCATTTGATTAAATGGTTGGAACTGCACCGGTTGTATATTCACATCCGGCATAGGCATACCATACATTGGCTGTTGCATCATCGGCTGCTGCTGCATCATTGGTTGTTGCATATTTGCATCCATAACCGGCTGTGTTGGCATAGGTTGTGGTTGAGCAGCTGGTGCCGCAGGTGCAGGTACTGGTTGTGCTGGTGCAGAATCCACTGGTTGTGGTTGTGCTGGTGCAGAATCTTCCGTTTGACCTCCCGCAAACTTTTGATACAAGTCTTTTGCAAAGTCAACAGGATATAATTGCATAATGGTACTATCCACCAATTCTCCAATCTGCATACGGAAAGAAACCATTATAAACTCATCATCCAAAAAAGATATTGTATCATCTTGGATACTGTCACCCAAATCTATCAAACTAGCCTTTGGTGGACTTATGTCTATCTTCTTCTCCAGCATAGAAGATAACGATGTAGAAGATGCTCCCATCATCTGATTCATAGCTTCACTAATTGCACTTAAATGCAATTCTGATAGCTCATCTGCAATATTGCTCCCATCTCCACCCATCATTAAATCTGTAATAATTTTAACATCATTTTCTACCAATATCAATACATTACTTCCATCCAGCCCTTCTATGTATGCAATTTGTACAAAAACACATGGACGGCCAAATCTTGAAGAAAGTTCCTCCAAATTAACCACCGAAACTACTGGTGTTGTAATTGAAACTTTAGTATTTATCAATGTAGATAAATTTGTAGCCGCAGATCCCATACAAATATTAGCAATCTCTCCAATCGCATCTGCTTCTACATTTGTCAGTTCCTCACCTGCATTCCCAGATTGTTGTTCTCCTCCTCCATTTAGTAAAGCTTCAATTTCCTCTTGGGATAACATTTCATCCATTCTAATTACTCCTCCCTCACAACTGATGTCAATCTAACTGCATATACATCCGAAGAGGCTCCCGGAAGTGCAGTAAACTTATTAATATTGCCCACATAAACACTCAGTTCTTCATCTGTTTTTGTGTCCAATCTAATAATGTCACCTACCTGAATATTCACAAAATCATTCACTGAAATTATACTTTTACCCAGAACAGCTTTAATTGGAATTTTCGCTTTTGATATGGTATGCTCAATCATTTCCTGATAAATTTCTTCATCTTGAACTTGCATACTCGCATACCAATATTTTGTATTTAACTTATCAATAACATCCTCAACAGTTGAATATGGTATACACACATTCATTAAACCATCTACATTACCTATTTTGATATTCATGGTAATAATTGCAATCATTTCACTTGGTGAAATAATCTGAGCAAACTGCGAATTTGTCTCAATACGCTCTAACCTTGGTTCAATGCTAATCACACTTTCCCATGGTTCAATTAGTAAATTAGTACAAATATTGATTATCCGCTCTATGATAATCAGCTCAACTTCAGTAAAATCTCTGGATTTTTCAAGAGGTTTTCCTCCTCCACCTAGCATTCTATCAACAATAGCATAACCCAAGTTATCTGCCAGTTCAATAATTATATTTCCTTCTAACGGTGCAACACCTACCACACCTAAAATAACTGGGTTCGATAATGCATTGGAAAATTCTGAATAAGTAATTGCTTCAGAGTTCATTACCTCTACCTGTACATTCTTTCGGAAATATGCTGGAAGGTTTGTTGATAAAAGTCTTCCATAATGCTCAAAGATAATTTCAAAAGTTCTTAAATGTTCTTTTGAAAACTTAGTTGGTCTGGCGAAGTCGTATACTTTTACACTTTTCTCTGCGCCTTCTTTCATCTCTTCGGCATCAAAATCCCCACTATTGAGAGCTGCAAGCAAATTATCAATCTCATTTTGCGATAAGACATCGCCCATTCATCTCACCTCAACTTGTTTATCAACTACTTAACCATAGTCTTAGAAACTCTATGACTTTATACATAACTATATAATATCACACTTTTCATCTAAATCAAAGTAAAAAAATCGCATATTCCATATTTTTTTCTTTTTTTTACTAATTTATGGTATAACTTCACGATTTAGAAAACTTTATATACGATTTTTGTAACTGTTCAGAAGCATGAACAGTTACGTGCTAAGCCCATAATAATTCGCCTTCGGCGAAGGGCTTAGAACAATCAAAATTTACTTTTTCTTACGAAACACGCAGTAAACGCGTATTTCTACCTGAATAATCACCAATTTTTTATCTTTATAAACATCTTATTCATGAAATAACTTAGACCTTTGTAATCATTTCATCACAAAGGTCTAATGATTAATACTTGATCCTTCACTATTGAAAACGCAAATTGTCAAATGATACATCAATAATAGATTCCGTTTCAAAATGTTCTTGCAACTTTCGAACAATTTCTAATTTCATTTCACTTTTCTTTGATGATACAGCTTCATAGTCCATTCCACCAATAACATCGGAAACTATTGTAAGCACATCACTCCCTTTTCCATCAAGATTTTTAACCAGATTCTTGTAATCTTCACCAGCCTTATTTACTGTCACATATACAGAATCCAATTGTGCCCAATGCTCTTTTCCATTTGCACTGTTTTGTAAGTTAATTGTAAGTGTTCCTGCCGAACTGTTAAATTGATGATTCTCTCTATCTTTAATGGAAACGCTATTATCACCAGCCTGCTCATCAGATTCCAACTCCAAATCTACTACTTCAGTAACTTTCTTTATTAAATTATTGGTCCGATTCATAGCAGGAACCGTAGAAAATAACACCACTGCTGTCAAAATCACATTAATAACTGTCAAAGCCATGATAATAATTGTCAAAATATTTTTTTTCATAACCCACCTCCTCATATACCGAACCATTCTATCTTATCCAAAGATTCCTTGTATATAAACTATCCTTCATTTCCTGTATAGATCTTAATCTCTACACGCCGGTTCTTTGCCCTGCCTTCTGCTGTATTATTTTCTGCAATCTTAGAATACTCACTTCGTCCAGAAGCTTCCAGCGTTTTAGGATCTAATTTTTTTGTATTCACAAAATATCTCCATACACTAATGGCTCTTGCCGTGGATAATTCCATATTATCCCTAAATTTTCCACTTGAAATTGGCACATTATCTGTATGACCTTCTATTTTTATCAGAGAGTCATCATACAATTTCAGAATATCTCCAACCTTGCTTAAAACAGGTCTTGCATCTGGCAAAAAATCTGCCTGACCAGATCCAAATAAAATTGCTCCGCTTAAGGAAATTTTCACATACTGATATTGATCATCCATCCCCAGGCTCACTTTATCAGTTATCTGTTTTTGTCCAATCATTTCGGAAATTTCATCATATAACTGTCCTGTCCGCTGTTGTTGATCCTTGTCTAACTGATCTTTATAATCTTTTAAAGGATCTCCATCAGTTTCTTCTTCCTCACTTGCTTTTCCCATATCATTATAATAGTCATCTAATTCATTCAGCTGACTCACACCATTAGATATCAATGTTCCTTCTCCAATAGCGGAACCGCCTCCACTGAATATACTAAAACTATTGCTTAAAGAAACAACCAATTCTTCATACTTTGCTTCATCAATAGAAGACATGGAAAATAATAAAACAAAGAAGCAAAGGAGCAAGTTCATCAAATCACTGAATGTCGCCATCCACGCAGGGGATCCTTTTGGTGCTTCCTCTTCTCTCTTCTTTGCCATTATACCTCACCGCCTTCTTGTTCACCAATCGTATTCCTATCCTTAGGCGGCAGGAATGATTTCAACTTTTCCTCAATTACACGAGGGTTCTCCCCTGCCTGTATAGACAGCAAACCTTCTACCATAATATTACGTAAGGTAATCTCTTTTGCATTATTTGCCTTCAATTTTGCAGCAACTGGTGCACATATCCAGTTTGCAAGCACAGAACCATAAAATGTAGTAATCAATGCAGTTGCCATGTTTGGTCCAACAGTACTCATGTCACTTAAGTTCTTCAACATGTTAACCAATCCAATCAATGTACCAATCATACCCCAGGCAGGTCCCATCGATCCTAGATTCTCCCAGAATCCAATTACGGTCTTATGTCTTTCTTCTACTGCTATTTGCTCTGTTTCCATAATACTACGAACCAATTCCGGATCGGTACCATCTACAATAAGAAGCAAACCTTTTTTCAGGAAGTCATCATCAATGCCATTTGCTGCTTCTTCTAAAGCAAGAAGTCCTTCTTTTCGCGATACATTCGACAAATCAATGATATTCTTAATCATTTCTGTCTCATTCATATTCTGTGTCTTCATAATCAAAGTAAAACTTTTAAGATTAGCCAGATATTGTGGTATACCATCTGTCATCATAAGAACACACATAAAAGATCCACCAAAGGTAACAAATATTGATGTTAGGTCATAAAAGTTACCCAACGAAGCAACTCCAGCAGGTCCTGTTATAATACCAATAACCATAAGAACCATACACATAATCAAACCAATTAATGAAGCTATATCCACAGTGTCCACCACCCCTCATCACATAAATTTTGAAAAAATATTTTTTTTATACTGTATCACTTTATCAACAACTTCATCTGATTTTTCTTTGACTATGTATTTATTACCTGTTGTGATAGTAATCACAGTATCCGGTGTCTCTTCCACCGTTTTTATTAATTCTGCATTCAGAACAAATTGTGTATCATTTAACTTGGTAAGCGTAATCATACAAATCCTCTCATTCCTTATGCACCATTCCCTTCTATGGTACATTTTTTCCTCTTATTCGTCAATAGTATTCATGACAGAAATCTCATTTTTTTTAATTTTTATAATTATTTCATTATATAAAAATTTTTCTTGTAGTCTTTGTTCAATTCTTCTGCTAATTTTCAACTAACTAGCATCTTAATTATTCACTTTTCAAATAAAAAGCAAAAATCAAGGAATTCCATATATAAGTTTTACAGTTTAACATTACTGTATATCATATACCTAATATGGAACTCCTTTCTTTTATTGGCACTTTTTATTAGTACCTAATTGTTACTGTTCACTCACAAGCTTGACACTTGCTGTCAAGCTATGTGCCAAAAACATAAAACAGCTAAGAATCCAGCCTTTCGCCGAAGGCGAATTAAAAATAGGCTGGATTCCGTTACTGTTAGCACCATAGGTGTGAACAGTAACGCCTAATTATCTCATTAACGTTTTAAGTTAATCAATTCTTCCAGCAAAGTATCAGAAGTTGTAATAATTCTTGAATTTGACTGGAAACCTCTTTGTGTTGTAATCATTTGCGTAAATTCTGAAGATAAATCCACATTTGACATTTCCAAAACACCAGTAATTAATGTTCCACCAGTTTCTGTAATGTCTTTACCAATTCCATCAAACTCTCCTGAGTTCTGGGTTGTCTGAAACATACTGTCTCCAACTGCCTCTAAACCTGTAGCATTTGCAAATGTTGTTACTGCAATTTGTCCCAAAAGCTTTGTAGTACCATTGTCATAAGAACCAAAAATCTTTCCTGAAGCATCAATACTAAGACCTATCATGTCACCCATAACACGTCCTGCACCTTCTCCACTTTCATCGGCTGCTCCTCTAAAAGATTCTAACTTACATTTTCCATTACTTGTATACTGAGTAAGTGTAGAGAAGTCAATCTCAACATCTTTGAAGGCCTCAAATCCAGCAATAGCCTCTCCGCCTTCTTCTCCACCAAAACCAAGAGTCAAAGCTTTATTGGATGCTCCCTCTTCTTCGCCTTCTTCTCCACCAACAGAACGGAACGCACCAGTGGCTGTATCAAATACTAAACTAGGACCAGTTACATCCTCACCAAAAGTAAGATTTCCAGATTCATCCAGTGCTGGTGTATAAGTAACTCCTCCAAATGTAAAACTCATTCCTTCTTTTACAGTTGTAGTAACTGTACCATCTTCTTCGGTTGTTGTCTGCAAGAAAATAGATTTATTGTTTGCATCTACAATATCTTTTGGAACAATCGTATATGCCCCTGCAGTTGTACCTCCATCTTCTCCTACAACCGCCTTCAATCCCAACTGTAAATTATATTTAGTTCCCAGATTATCAAGGAAAGGTACCTGTATGGCAGCTCCATCCTCCTTTAATAAGGCAGGATCGCTTACATCAACATTACCAGTTACATACGCCTTTGTAGAAGCCTCAGGAGCGGAAGTCATATTCTCAGGAGACATTACTGTCAATTTTGATACCGCATCACGCACAATATCTGTACCGTCTTCACTCACCTGCCATCCCATTACTGCTGCACCTGCGGCAGTACACAAAGTACCTGCGGCATCCACCTTAAAAGAACCAGCTTTTGTATAATAGTTTGCTCCACCATAGTTAACAATAAAAAATGCTTCTCCGCTTATCATACAATCTAAAGCTTCGTCTGTTCTTTGTGTTCCACCTGTACCCTTTACATTTGCAGTAATAGAAGCAACCTGGGAACCAATACCAATCTGTTTTGCATTTTTACCAGTAAGTCCTGTTGCTTCATTCGCACCAGATGCCACTTGTGTAGTCTGATAAAGCACATCTGCGAAATTTACTGAACTAGATTTAAAACCTACTGTGTTAACATTTGCAATATTATTACCAATTACATCCATCTTTGTCTGATGCACCTTTAATCCAGCTACACCAGAAAATAATGATCTCATCATAAGACATTTCCTCCTAATTATCGCACCGAAGTGCTTCCCAATTCTGTGTTCACCTTATCTGTCATTCAAAGGTGATTAGCCCCCAGATAGGTCCGGCTAAAAACACATTTTGATTTCCTTGTTACTATTCATTTTAACTAATTACGGCTCCATCGATATTTGTAAATACGGCATCTTCTGTATCATTCACAGCTGTAATCACCACATTATTTTTTACATTTACAATAAAAGCCAAATCGTCTACCATAACCAAAGATTCCTGTATACCCTTTTCTCTAGCTCTATTCGTCCCATTTTCCAAACGTTCCATCTGTTCCTTGGACAAATCAATATTCCGATATGCTAAACGGTCATTGGCATGTTTAGAAAAACGAATTCCATTGGTATCCTCTACTTTTGTCTTTTGCTTAGTAGATAATACTTCTTCAAAGGAGATACTTTTTTTCTCTAATTCTTTTATATTAGAATCCTTTGGCATCTGTTGCGTCAACTGTTGCCGCATACTTTCGATGGAAGAAAAATTGCTATTTCTTACATTCATACCCTTCCACCTCTTCTTTCATTTTCATTGTACATACTTTTTCCTAATATGTAAAGTAATTATTCCTCGGTATTCTCTTCCAAAGTATCCGCTGGCTGATTACCAGTTACTTTTAGGCTAACTGTCTCTGTTATTGTAGTGTTTGCTGCATCATCAAACGAAAAACTTATATCATAAGTTTTTCCTGATGTTAATCCATAGAATGCATCCTTATAAATAGTTAATATTTCTTTTTCTTTATCATAGGACAAATAATCACTATCAATTAACTGATCTCCTATTGCCACATACATTCCATTTGCTGCATATTCTTTACTTCCCAAAGATACTGATATTTTTGCACTTGTTCTGTCATCATAATCATAAGTAATAGTTTGTTTAGGCACTTTAGGAGCATATTTTTGCTGTATATATCCTGAGCTAAGTACAGAATTTACTTTACTGGATTCGTAAGTTTTACCATCAATGGACACATAAGCTGTTCCATCTGATATATTTACATAATCTACAACACCTTCTATATTTCCATCCTCTGTGGTCACCTCAACCGTCTGGCCAATCAATGAGAATGCCTGTGAATTTGTTATTGTAGCATTCATATTTTGCATTTGCTCTAAGGCTGAAAATTGTGCCATCTGAGAAACCCATTCGGTATCACTAGATGGATTTAGGGGATCCTGATATTGCATCTGTGCTACTAACAATTGTAAGAATGCCTCTTTGCCCAATGTTCCTGTGCCTTTTGTTTCCTTTTTTGTTGTGGAAATTGATGTATCTGCCACTTTATATCCACCATTTTCATCTTTTTCAACTGGTGCTATCAAACTCATATCCTTTCCTCCTTTTTATGCAGTATAATCCACTTGGTTTCCATTATCTGCCATAATTCTTGCTGCCAATTGCTCTTCTTCTGTTAAATCTTTTAAATTGACTGCATCGTTCAAATTCAGGTTTCTTTGTATCCTTCTTTGTTCCTGGCTATGATGTTGCTTTTGTTCCTCTGCATTTGCCTGGTTACTATGGGAAAAATCAAAATTTGAAACTGACACTTCTACTTCATCTACCTTCAGTCCCTGCTCACCTAAATTCTCTCTTAACTGTTGAATCTGTGCTTCTAAAGCTTGCCTTGCAATTTCACTTTCTGTAACAAATTGGGCGGTAATATGCCCTTCTTTAGCTACAACGGTAAGATTAACTTTTCCTAAGTTTTCTGGATTCAATTGAACCTCCATGGATGTGGTATCTGCATTCACTCTGACTTTAATTTGTTCTACCACTTGTGTTACAATCTCTCTCATTTGAGTAATTGCATCCATCTTCATATCTGGCTGCTCCACATTACTGCCTCGGTTTACAGATAAATTTTCCACAAAGTGTTCAAATAAACCATGTGCGTCCTCTCTCTTATCAGAATGAGAGAAGTCTTCTTCACCATCTGGTAAATTTCCCTCTGTTTTTTCCACTGTTACTGAAATCTTAGGTTCTTCCTTTTCTTCACTAACATCATACGTTGTTAAAACAGAGTCTTTCTCTGTAGACATTTCTGCCTTTTTCATTTTCAGTGTGCTGGATTCTCCTTGATTTATAGCAGATGCTTCTGTCAAAGCAACTTGTGTTTCTCTTTCAAGATCAGCTTCTGTAACATTCTCTTGTTGCAGCAATCTTTCCTCAGTTGCTCTTCCATCATCAAGTTTGTACTCCATTTTACCATCTTGGGTTTCAGAAGATATTTGAATCTTATCCTCTGCCTTTTGGTTTGCCTTCCAGTCTGCTGCCTCAAATTGATGTTCTTTGTCTAATGGCTGCTCCTTTGCATTTGTCAAGTTATCCTCTAGTTGTGCATCTTGTGTCAGATAATTCGTTATTTCTTCATCACCCATTTCATATTCCTGCATAATTACTGTAGAAATCTGCTTAATGGTTTCTTCCAAAGAACTAACCTGTTTAGCAAGTATCTCATTTGTAAGTAATGCTGTCTTATCATCACTTCCTGCAACAGCCAATACAAGTTGTTGGATATTTGGTAAATTTTGTAAATCAGCAAATTGCATCCCTAGTTCTGACATAATCTTTTCCAAATCTTCTTCTGTAAGGTCAAACTCTTCACATAATAGTTCTTTTACTTCTTCTTTCCATTCTTGTACAAAAGCACAAGAATCCAAGTCATTATTTGCGTTTTTTTGCTCATTCGGAACTTGAACTACCTGCATAACAGGCTCTTCAGTTCCTGTTCCATTCATCGCAGATGATACAGTATTAGCTGTTTCTGTTCTTTTTGCATTCTGTTCTGTTGATGCTTCTACTGTCATATTTCGGTTATTCCCTAACTCTTGTATTTTGACACCAGCGGATTCATTTTGTTTTGTTGCATTCGACATATAATCTTGAAATGCAACTCCACCTTTCCCATTCACTTTTTGACTGCCCATATTTTTTGCCGGGGAATCAGCCCCAAACAATCCTATCATCTGTGTAAGCATACTTTGCATATCCATCATCTTTCCTCCTTTCTTATTAAGTGTCAATTTGTGTCTCATCCTTGTGTTTTATATTCAATACCAGATGATACTACACAAACTAATCTATATCTAAGGCTTTTATATTATTACTAAAATATATAAAAGCACTTAGTATCTATTATTCTTCTGCTGACATTCTTTTTGTGATTTTAGCAGCTACATTTGAATCCAATTCTTGTAATATCAATGCACTTGCTTCTGTTTTCATATTTTTCAATATAGCACACACTAAATCCAAATCAGCAGATGTCATAGTGTCTAAAATTGCTGCTGCTGCTGCTGGCTCCATCTTAGAATAACGATCTGCCTGATCNATTATCTCCTGATTATANCGNACTTGTTCAATCACTTGTCTNTATATTTCAGCTGCATTATCTGGATTCATATTTTCATAANACTTCTGATACTCTGTNATATCTGGTGCNGCATCTGCATATACTACTTCTTCATCAAATTTTCTCTTCTCTTCNGCGAACTTTTCCTGNTCTTTTTCAAANACCTTTAANCGGTTCACTTCCGCTTCCAGCTCTGCAATATAATTAGAATCTACACCTGTAGAACTGCTTTGGGATTCTAANTGCATCTCTAATTCTTGTATTCTCTTTATAGCTTCCTCTAATGNNCCATATTCNTTTTGACCAGCNTTTGTACTTCCACTTGGCAAAATCCGGTTAACAAGTGGCACATCCTTTAACACNGGAGCCAATACATTGCTGCCTAGTCCTCCTACATCCAGCTTTATTGCAACTGCAAAAGCTCCAAGCCAGATTAAAATAATAAGAATAACTATAAGAATTGTGACAATCTTACTNCCACTACCTTCTTCACCTGCATCAACAGATTTACGTTTTCTTTTNTCTNCTNTATCTTGTTCTACATCTACATCTACATCTAATTCATCGTCATTTNTTGCCATTTTCTACACCTTCCCAATCAATTACCTTTGCAAAAATATCTTTTTGCACATTTTTCTTCTATTTTTTTNTNTATTATGCACATNTTCTTNTGCNATCTTTCAATCCTATTTATCACAATTCAGCTACTTTTGCCNTTTGTGTAAACTGATAACTAACCAATTCATCAATTTCTTTCTTTTCTTGTGCATTAACCTCNAACTTAAAAGNTTCAAATTCTTTTTCCCTTAATTTTTCATAAGTCTTTCTGTCGACCATAGCAGCATGCAATGCCTGTCTGGCATTTTCCACCACCCTCTCTGCTTTCNTTACTGCAACAAGCTGTTCTTGTATCTTATATTTCATAANCTCAATCGCATTTTCCATACGGCAGATTTCATGTATATGTAAAGACTCNAACATCATATCCGTAAGTCTGTCCTCATANAACTCNTTTTTTTCTTCCAACTCTTGAAGTTTTCCNCTCTCTATTTCNAAGGCATGAANAGCTTCTGCATAAACACTTTTTGCCTGATCCTCCAGCTTACGTTTAATCTCCAAAATATTTTGCATTTTAAAAATAAACTTAGCCATCTGCATCCTCCCTTATTCCCCAGCATCTGTTGCCATATTAAAAATTTCAGCCATTAATTGCTTCTCTTCTTGAAANTCAAATTTTTCATACATNCCTTGACATAAATATTGATTTACTTCATCTATCTTTTCAATNGAATAATCNATTTCCTTNTTAGAACCTCTCTTATATGCCCCAATATTAATTAAATCTTCTGCCTCGTTATAAGTTGCCANNACATTTCTTAGCTTTCC
Source organism: Clostridiales bacterium (assembly GCA_014799595.1). GTDB lineage: Bacteria > Bacillota > Clostridia > Lachnospirales > Lachnospiraceae > CAG-411. Next base: position 22,249 of record JAAVHR010000098.1, read on the forward strand.
TGCNGCTTCCTTATGNTCTGATGAAGCAATNGAACTCATACATCTGGAAATACTGGCAAGNACATCAATGGCAGGATAATGATTTTTATGTCCCAATTTTCTGGATAACACAATATGTCCATCTAAAATACCTCTNGCAGTATCTGTAATCGGCTCATTAAAATCATCACCATCTACCAACACNGTATATAANCCGGTTATAGAACCCTTTTCNGCATTTCCGGCACGTTCCAAAAGCTTCGGCATTTCTGCGTATACACTAGGNGGATANCCTCTGGACACTGGTGGTTCNCCAGAAGCTAATCCAATCTCCCGTTGTGCCATCGAAAAACGTGTCAANGAGTCCATCATAATCAAAACATCTTTTCCTNGATCNCTNAAATATTCTGCAATAGCAGTTGCTGTCTGAGCAGCTTTCTTTCNGATAAGTGCAGGTTTGTCNGAGGTGGCTACTACCACTACAGACCGNGCCATTCCTTCTGGTCCCAAATCNCGTTCAATAAATTCCCGNACTTCTCTTCCCCGCTCTCCTATCAAGGCAATCACATTGATATCAGCNTTGGTATTTCGTGCAAACATTCCAAGCAATGTACTCTTTCCAACACCACTACCAGCAAATACTCCNATTCTTTGTCCCTTACCAATTGTATTTAATCCATCCACCGCTTTCACTCCAAGCGGCAAAACTTCATCAATAATCTTTCTCTTTAATGGATCAGGAGGCATAGCTTCAACAGAGTANCCNTCTCCATCTTGTTCCAAGGCACTTCCGTCAATAGGAACACCAAGTCCATCTAACGTTTTACCCAAGAGACTTTCGCTTGCATATACTTTTAATGGTGCTCCTGAATTTTCCACCCTGCTACCCAAGCCTACTCCTTCTACATTGTCGTATGGCATTAAAAGTACTCTGTCATCACGAAATCCAACCACTTCCGCTTTTAGAGCATTCCCTCCATTTTGAGGAATAATATAGCACATATCGTTTAACTTTGCATCAGGACCTATTGACTCTACTGTAAGCCCTACTACTTTTACTACTTTTCCCCAATGTTTCTCATAATTTTTTTTCAGTAAACTATTGTATTTACTAAAATCAATCGCCATACGAACCCCGCCATTCCTATACTTCAATCTTTTGTTCCAGATTATATTAACAACTTTAAATCCTCAATCAGACTATCTAACTGCACATCCAGACTACAATCTACAATCTGGTTTTCCGTTTCTATCACACATTGGTTCTTTTGAAGTCCAGCATCTGCCAACACATCAAATTGACATTGATTTCCAACAATATTCAAAAGAATATCTTTTGATGCATTTACACTTTCTATATCGTCTTGTGATACTCTAACCTTTATTGTCTGACATCGTCCAATTTTATCCAATGCCTGCTCCATAAGAAAAATTACAATATCTCTTTCTGCAAAAACCCCTGTGATTTTTTTGACCAGTTCAATTACAAGTTCTGTAAAATTAGGTTCTAAATCCGCTATCATCTGCTGATAATGCGCTTCTAATTCTTCTTCTCTGTTTTGCAAAGCTTTTCTTTGATTGGCAAGTTCATCATTTGCCTTAATAAGTCCTTCCTGATATCCTAACTTTCTTCCCTCTTCAATAATTCGATTTTTCTCAAATTCACCAGTAACTCTTGCTTGTTCCAAAATTCCTTCTGCATCCTTTTGTGCCTGTTCTAAAATCTGACCAGCTTGTTCATGAGCCATGGTTAATAATTCATCTGGACTAAGTTCTTGCTCCTTTGCCGACTTTTCCTGTTCAAACATCTCTTCTGGAAATTCCGCATCAAATTCTTCTTGTTCCAAATCCCGTATTTCTACTGCTCCATGAGTAAAAATACCAGGAATAAAGTTTCCTACACTACGATCCATGTCAATGAGTTTCTTATCATCTTCTGTAACATTAAAATTATAATATTTTATTAAATTAGACAACGATTTCGTCACCTCCACCCCTTGAAATAACAATTTCTCCGGAGTCTTCTAATTTACGGATAATATTTACAATCTTCTGCTGTGCTTCTTCTACGTCTTTCAATCGTACAGGTCCCATAAATTCCATATCTTCCCGAATCATAACCGCCAAACGTTTTGACAAGTTATTGAAAATAACCGTTTGTACCTCTTCCGTTGAACCTTTCAACGCCATAGCAAGTTCATTGTTATCTACCTCACGAAGTACACGCTGTATAGATTTGTCGTCCAAAGACAAAATATCCTCGAATACGAACATTTTTCTCCGAATCTCATCAGCAAGTTCTGGTTCTTCGATTTCCAAGCTTTCAATAATATGTTTTTCTGTTCCTCTATCCACAGTATTTAAAATCTCTACAATAGCATCTACACCACCAACAATTGTGTAATCTTGATTTACCAAAGATGCTAATTTTCTCTCTAATACTTTTTCCACTTCTTTAATCACATCTGGTGATGTTCTATCCATCTGTGCGATACGTCTTGCGACATCTGCCTGTTTCTCTGGTGGCAAGGCGGCAATAATAACCGAAGCCTGACTGGAAGACAAGTAGGATAAAATTAATGCAATTGTCTGTGGATGTTCATCTTGAATAAAGTTCAAAAGCTGTGTAGGATCTGTTTTTTTCACAAATTCGAAAGGACGAACTTGCAAAGATGCAGTAAGTCTTCCGATAACATCTCTCGCCTTTTCAGAACCAAGTGCTTTTTCCAACAACTCTTTCGCATAAGTAATACCCCCTTCTGCAATATATTGCTGGGCAAGACACACTTCATAGAACTCATCCATAACCTGCTCTTTTCTTTGTGCAGACACACTTCTTGTATTTGCAATTTCCAGAGTCAACTGTTCTATCTCATCTTCTTTTAAATGCTTAAAAACATTAACTGATTTCTCAGGTCCTAAGCTAATCAACAAAATTGCAGCTTTCTCAAGTCCGCTTAACTCCTCTTTCATTCTATTGCCTCCTTATATCCAAATCCACCCAAGCAGAGCAAAGTACACTCCACTTGGGCGTAAGCAGTGTCACATTTTAATATTTAACCCCAATCTTCATTAATCCAGTTACGCAATAACTGTGCCACTGCATCCGGATTCTCGTCCACAAATTTTTCGATCATCTTTCTTGTTTCTGACTTTTCGCCAAATTCGATATCTTCTAAAGACTGACTCTCCTTTGTTGTTGCTAACAATTGTTCCACAGATAACTCTGGTTCCAATTCTGTCACTTCCATAGGGGCAGTTCCCTTGAATACAACAAACACCAACAATGCAACAATCAAAACAGCAAGTACAATCATCATGATGTTACTATACTGTACAGGTGTATCTACCATTCCATTAAATATCGGCTGGTTATAAGCGATTACAGAAATATTATTTGTCGCAATACCAGTGGCGTTAGAAATCAACTCTACCACATTATCTTCCACTTCTATTTCTGTTGGTTCACTATTCTGGCTTTGGAAAGTTTCAAAATCTGTACCTTCCAACTCACCATTTTTTGTCATCTGTGCCTCATCATAAACCGTGTATTTTTTCAACACAATTGCTACAGAAGAATTCCCTGCGTCCATAGCGCCAACTGCCTCTACAGTTGTCGTTTCCTTTTTGTTATTATCATATTTGAATTTATCTAATGTTACACTATTATTGTTAGAGCTACCATTCTGTAACATATAGTCTGTTTCATCTGCATTAGAATCCGTTCCCGGAATCCCTCCAGAACCACTAGTTCCTTCTGCTTTATATTGATAACTTTCTGAATATGGACCATTTTCTCTTCCTTCAGGAACAGAATATTCTGTATACAAGGAAGAAACCTGTTTCATATTAAATTGAATATTGGATGCACCAATTTCCACTTCGTTATAATTTGCCTTTAAAAGCATCTGTTTCAAATCATTTTTTATAATCCCACGTAAATTCTCAGTATACTCTGTTGAGCTAGAAGGATTCTTAAATATATCTGAACTAGAACCATCAAAAAGCAAATTACTGGAACTATCTATAATAGTAATCAAATCTGTATTACTATTCCCAACAGCAGTAGCAAGATAATTTGCCATTCCCTGAACCGCAGAACTTTCTAATTCTTTGGATAATTTCAACATAACCGCAACTGAAGTATCTTTATTTTCCGAAAGAATCGTTCCATCATCTTCAGGAACATTCATAGATATATAAGCATCTTCTACGCCATCTATTGTCATCAAGTATTTACGGATATCACTTTGATATGCCAATGTATATTTTTTCTGTTTTTCTGTTTCTGTGGTATCAAGGCTATTGTTCATTGCTTTCTCCCAATCCATACCACTAGACACTTTTTCAACTACATCACTATTCCCCAACAACAACATCGCATCTGTTGTCTTTGAACTGTCCACTGAAATCTCATAACCACCAGTCGTTTGTGTTGTTTTGTAAGATATTCTTTCTCCATCTAATAATTCTTGCATATGTGTTACGCCTTCTTCATCTGACAGCGTAACTAAATGTGTATATGTAGTCCGAGTTAGAGTAAATGCTAAAATTCCAATAGCTAAAAGAATTGTAACAATTACAGAAATAATAATCGCCTTTTGCTTTGCACTATATTTATTCCAAAACTCTATCAGCTTTTGTAGCACATCTTTAAACTTATCTACCATGTTTCAACTCTCCTACCGTTCCTTTCATGCACTATTCTTTATTTCATAATCCCATCTGAAATATATTTATATTTTCCTATTTACTGCCAACCCACCTTTAAAATATTGGCAATTGATTATTCTTAGAACTGCATATTCATAATTTCCTTATATGCGTCAATCACAGCATCTCTTACAGCCACTGTGAACATCAATGAAGTATTCGCCTTCGATTGTGCAATCAGCAACGTATGAGTATCTTCTGATAATCCCATTGCATAATTTAATTCTTCTTCTTCTGCTATATTGCTATATTCGTTTGTTTGTTCTACAAGATTTAAAGCAGACTGAAATACATTTTCAAAAGCACTGTCATTATCTGTATCAAAACCGGATACCTTCTTATAATCGTTAACAATTCCACTCAAACTGTTTGTAGAATAATCTGTATACATATCACTTAAACTACTCGTCCTCCACAGACTACTTAAATCTATACTCATCATCTATTCTCCTTTACTTTTTACTTTCCAATTTCAAGTGCCTGCAATATCATAGATTTTGTCCCATTAAATGCTGTAATATTTGCTTCATAGGATCTGCTTGCATCAATTAAGTTTGTCATCTCCGTCACAGTATTCACATTTGGATAATAAACATATCCATCTTCATCTGCATCCGGGTGTGAAGGATCATAAACCATAGTCATTGGTGTTTCTGTATCTTCCACAATCTGTGAAACCTTTACACCATTTCCTATCGAACTGGAAGCCACACTTAAATAATTCTTAAAACTATTGGAAGGTTTCTCTTCAAAAACTACAGTTCTTCTTCTGTATACATCCCCATTCCCATTACGGGTAGTATTCACATTTGCAATATTCTGTGCAATAATATCTGTACGCAATCTTTGCGCCGTCATTCCACTGGCACTTATATCCATAGCTCCAAATGCTGACATATTACATCCTCCTCATATTAAATTCCTACACAATTATATACCACATTCCACATCTTTAATTTTCTAATTTAAGTATTATTTCCCCATAGCAGTACGAAGTCTGCTAAATTCTTGTGAAATGGAGTCTGTCATAACTCTATACTTAATCTGATTCTTTGCATACTCGGCATTCTCTGTGTCAATATCTACATTATTGCCATCACTACGATAACTCAAATTTGAATTATCTGTATATATCGTCGCTGATAATGTAGACAAATCCATATCATCCACATAAGAATCCATCGTGTCTCCCCCCGCCATCTGTCCAATCAAATATGTTTCAAACTGTACATCTTGCCTTTTAAAGTTTGGTGTATCAACATTTGCTAAATTGTTTGATAATATTGTATTACGAAGCCAACTTGCATCTGCTGCCTTCTGCAAAACATTAATATAGTTATATGCATCTGAACCTATCATCAATTTCACCCTTTCTCTATTACCCTTTTCTGTTCCTCTTTATATTATAACAATAAATCACGAAAAAACAAGAAATATTAACAAAAAAAATATTTCTGAATCTATTTCTTGTTTTGTGAATTTTTTTATTTCCTGAATTTCTGACAAAATTTACCTTAAGAAATAAATTAAATAACGCAATTTGGAGGCATTTGTCCATTTCTAATTTTATCCAGTAGTATATGAATACAGGAAATGAAAAATTAAGGATTAAATGTTTATATTTTCCAATTCATCAAAAATAATATCATTTACAACTTTAATATAAGTACCTTTCATCCCTGATGATTTGCTTTCAATAATGCCTGCACTCTCAAATTTTCGTAAAGCATTTACAATTACAGATCTGGTAATTCCCACTCTATCTGCAATTTTACTAGCAATCAATACCCCCTCATTTCCATCCAGCTCACCAAAAATATGTTTGATAGCTTCCAGTTCTGAGCCAGACAAAGTACTAATTGCAGATTGTACAACCTGTAATTTTCTTACTTCTTCAGCACTTTCTTCATTCACTGCTCTAAGCATCTCTAATCCTACTACCGTGGAACCATATTCTGTTAAAATAATATCATCAATACTATATGGGGCATTCTGGCGGTAAATAAATAAAGTTCCTAGTCTTTCCCCTGCAATATCAATCGGTGTCACAATACCATTGTAAGTATGCATATCTGCAAACTCAAATCCTAGCATTTCAAAATTTACATTTTCTTTGGTAGACAAAATGTTTAACACTCTCTCATTAAGCATCTTATCAATATAACTTCCTATATTTTCTTTTAACAATTCTGTAATCTTGGGAATATTTTCCATGTGTTTTATCCCTAAAACTTTTCCCTTCTTGCTAAGTACCATGGTATTAGATTCCAAATTTTCACTTAACACTTTACAAATATCATTAAATACCACTTTATGAGAACTATTATTGTGCAGTAATCTATTAATTTTTCTAGTCTTGTCAAGCAATTGAACGCTCATATATATCCTCCTAGGTATTTTACCATCTTACCATTACATGTTTAATCCTCTTTTTTTCCCTTTGTACTTGTTACAAATCCACAGGTCTCATCCATACAAACTAACTTTGCACCCTTTTCCAGTAAAACGCCTCCACAGGAAGGGCATGCTTCTTTTGACGGTTTTTGCCATGTCATAAAATCACAATCTGGATTTCCTTCACAGCCAAAGTACCTTCTTCCTTTTTTTGTCTTTCGTATCACTATATCCTTTCCACATTTCGGACAGGAAACTCCAATTTTCTCCAAATAAGTTTTTGTATTTCTACATTCTGGGAAACCTGGACATGCAAGAAACTTTCCATGTGGTCCATATTTTATAACCATATTTTTTCCGCATTCTTCACATATTACATCAGTTACTTCATCTTGTATTTCCACCTTTTCCAGTTCTTCTTGTGCTTTTTGCACAGCTTCTTCCAAATCTGGATAAAAGTTACTTACCACTGTTTTCCATGGAACTGTTCCATCTTCTACACAATCTAGTAGTGCTTCAAGATTTGCAGTAAAATGAAAATCTACTATGCTGGAAAAAGATTCTTTCATTATATTGTTTACTATTTCTCCAATTTCAGTTACGTACAAGTTTTTATTTTCCTTAGCTATATAGCGTCTTGCAATAATAGTACTGATAGTTGGTGCATAGGTACTTGGTCTGCCAATTCCAAGTTCCTCCAAGGTTTTTACTAGAGATGCTTCTGTAAAATGTGCTGGAGGCTGTGTAAAATGTTGTCCTTTTTCCAGATCTGTTAAAGTAAGTTTTGATTCCTTGGATAAAGATTTCAACATAGTAGTTTTTTCATTTTTATCTTCCTCTGTAGTATATACAGACATAAAACCATCAAACACAAGTTTTGAAGCTGCTGATGTAAAACGATATTCCCCTGCATCAATTTTTACAGAAGTAGTTTCATACTTTGCATTTTGCATTCTGCTAGCTACAAATCTTCTCCAAATAAGCTGATACAACCTGAACTGGTCTCTACTTAAATCTTCTTTTATTATAGTTGGTGTAAACTCAATATAAGTTGGACGTATGGCTTCATGTGCATCTTGGATCTTATTCTTTGAATTCTTCTCTACTACTTTTTCTGCAAGAAATTCTGTTCCATAAGTATTTTCGATAAATTCTCTTGCTGCCTGATCTGCCTCTTCAGATACACGGGTAGAATCTGTACGCAAATAAGAAATCAATCCTACTGTTCCATGTCCTTTTATAGCAACTCCTTCATAGAGCTGCTGAGCAATACGCATGGTTTTCTGTGTTGCAAAATTTAAACTTTTTGAAGCTTCCTGTTGTAAGGTACTGGTCGTAAATGGAAGAGGAGCCTTCTTTGTTCTTTTACCCTTTTTTACTTCTGAAATAGTAAAAGTAGCTTTTTCCACTTCTTTCACAATCTTCTTCAATTGCTCCTCATTTTGAATAGAAGTCTTTTTACCCTTTTCACCATAAAATTTGGCAATTAGAGGTTTTCTCTCCTTATCAACCTTTAATACTGCATCTAATGTCCAATATTCTTCTGGTATAAATGCGTTAATCTCTTCCTCTCTGTCACAAATCAAACGCAAAGCCACAGACTGCACACGCCCTGCACTCAGACCTCTCTTTACTTTTGTCCAGAGCAGCGGACTGATACTATATCCCACCATCCGGTCAATCATTCGTCTTGCCTGTTGGGAATCTACCATATCCATATCAATTTTCCTAGCTTGTTTTATGGATGCTTTTACCGCTGTTTTTGTAATTTCATTAAAAGAAATTCTGCTATACTGCTTATCTTCCAATTTTAAAGATTTTGACAAATGCCATGATATTGCTTCCCCTTCCCGGTCCGGGTCAGTTGCAAGATAGACTTTATCCGCTTTTTTTACCTCCTTGCGTAGCTTCGCAAGGAGTTCTCCTTTTCCTCGGATTGTAATATATTTGGGTTCAAAATTATCTTCAAAATCTATCCCCATCTGGCTTTTAGGGAAATCTCTTACATGTCCATTTGATGCTACAACTTCATAATTTTTGCCTAAAAACTTCTTAATTGTTGTTGCTTTTGCCGGTGATTCTACAATTACTAAATACTTTGGCATCATAACACTCCCTATACTTTTCTTACATATTTTATAGTACACAGAAGAAGATACCACAATCTGTCATCTTCCCACTATACTAAAAAATATTTCCATCATCATAAGATTGAATATAATAGTTTTGAGTGGTCTGTTTTACAAAACCATCCAATTCTAATTTTAACAAAATACCCACCACATCTGACATTAAAAGATTTGTTTCTCTCAAAATCTCATCCAGATGTTTTGGCATCAAACTTAAACTAGCATACACTATTTTTTCCATTGAATCAAGAAAAATCTTACTTTTTTTCATTTTATTATGCTCAAAAATCTGATTTATGTGAAAATTATTCCATATATCTTTGGGTGATTGAACCAATTCTGCACCATTTTTTATCAGATTGTTACATCCTTCACTCAGCTTATCTCCTATCTTTCCTGGAACAGCAAAAATTTCTTTTCCTTGTTCTAATGCTAAATCTGCTGTAATGAGTGAACCACTTTTTTCTTTTGCCTCTACCACAAGCACACCATCACAAAGTCCACTGATAATCCGGTTACGCATTGGAAACTGAAAGGATCTTCCAGGCACACCGAGTCCATATTCCGAAATAATGCCTCCTCTTTCTTGCATAGACATATATAATTCAAAATTTTCCTTTGGATAACAAATATCAATACCACTTCCTAATATTCCAAAAGTATTTGTCTCCCCATGCAATGCACCTTTATGTGCACATCCATCTATCCCTAACGCTAACCCACTAATTACTTGTATACCTGCATTAGATAAAGATTTTCCAAACCAGAATGCCATTTCTTTTCCATACATACTACAATTTCTTGCCCCCACAATAGCAATAGAAATTCTATTTTCTTCTGGCAATCTTCCCCTTACAAATAAAGCATAAGGTGATTTTGCAATATTTCTCAATTTATCAGGATAGTCTTTATCATGTATAGAAATCAAAGTAATTCCCTTGTTGCAGATTTTTTCATATTCCCTTTGAATCTTTGCTGCATTTCTGTTATTTATCATTTCCTCAGCTATTTTTTCTGTAATTCCTTCCACTTTCAGTAATGCCTGTTTTTCGGCTTTATATACTTCTTCTTCCGTTTCAAAATATTCCAATAATTTGTTAGTTTTTACTGGTCCAATAGATAAAATATTTGCCAGCCAAAGTTCTAATTCCTTTTGTATTAATTCCATTCCATGTTCCCCCAATACTTTTTATCCAATCCTCTATAACAAATTGCTTCATGTAAATGTCTTTCCTGAATCTTTTCTTCTCCATCTAAATCAGCAATTGTTCTTGATACCTTCAATATACGATGATAAGATCTTGCAGTCAGTTTTAATCTTTCAAAAACTTTTTCCATTAAGCAATTTTCTTTTTCACCTAACATACAATACTTTTCTACTTGTTTGGGGGACAATTCCACGTTATATCTTATATTTTCTTCCTTGTAACGCATCTCTTGTACTATTCTTGCCCGCTTTATTCTTTCTCTTATTGTTTCTGACTTTTCACCTTTTGTATTCCTTAACAAGTCCTGATATTTTATCTCTGATGCCTCTACACACAAATCTATCCTATCCAAAATAGGTATGCTTATCTTTCCTAAATAATTTCTCACTTGCGTTTCTGAACAATTACATCGTTTTCTATCTGGATAATAACCGCACTTGCAAGGGTTCATTGCTGCAATTAACATAAACTTTGCCGGATAAGTATAAGTACCATGTAACCGGGAAATTGTAACCTTATGCTCTTCTAATGGCTGTCTTAACATTTCTATTGTATTCCTATTAAATTCAGGTAATTCGTCTAAAAATAAAACACCTCCATCTGCCATACATATCTCTCCTGGTTTTGCTGTATAACCACCACCAATTAACGATGTGGATGTAATGGAATGATGTGGATTCCGAAAAGGTCTGTTTTTTATAAATGGCATTTCTTTATCTAACAATCCTAATATACTATATACTTTTGAAATTTCCAAACTTTCTTCAAAAGATAATTCTGGCATAATAGATGGAATTCTTTGTGCCAGCATAGTCTTTCCAGCTCCCGGAGGACCTATTAAAAGTACATTATGCATACCAGCAACCGCTATCTCCAAAGCTCTTTTTGCACTTTCCTGACCAGAGACTTCTTCAAAATCTAATATATCTTGGTGTATGTCTTTTTCTACTAAATCTTCTATACAATATGGTATATTTTGTTGATTTCCAACAAAATATTCTACCACTTCCTGCAAATTAGAAGCACCTATTACTTTGACCCCTTTTACAACAGCAGCTTCTCTTTCGTTTGCCTTTGGTACAATACAGGTTTCAAAACCCTTCTCCTTTGCCATACAAGCAATGGGTAACACACCTGTTACACCTTTTATACTGCCATCAAGACTCAACTCACCCACAAATACTACAGATTTCAAACAATCTGTTGGAATATAACCAAAAGCCGCCAATAACGCCATCGCAATTGATAAATCAAAGGCTGTTCCTTCTTTTCTGATATCTGCTGGCGACAAATTCACTGTAACATGTTTTACTGGGATTTTAAATCCGGAATTTCGCAAAGAAATACGAACTCGGTCTTTGGCCTCTCTTGTCTCTGAACTTAACAGACCAACTAAAGAAAACATAGGAAGTCCTTCACATACATCAACTTCCACATGTATTACATGGGCATCAATCCCTTGGATTGCACCACAAAAAGAATGTGTAAACATAAAAACTCCTTTCACGCAGAACCGTGAAAGTATATTATCCATTGATATTATACAAAAAAAAGACAACTTACACAAGAAAAATTTAAAAATAATGCAAAAAATCCACCTTTCTTTTTAGAAAAGTGAATTTTTACAATACCTTACTGTTTATTTTGTAACATTTCAATTTCTTTCATAAAAGTATTCATATCTTCAAAATCCCGATACACAGAAGCAAAACGTATGTAAGCTACAGAATCTAATTGTTTCAACTGTTCCAACACCATCTCACCAATTGCAGTAGTTGACATCTCTCTCTCTTCTTTCTCATATATAGCTGATTCCACTTTATCAATTACGGCACAAATTTGTTCCACTGAAATTGGTCTTTTATGACAAGAACGAAAAACTCCAGCTTCCAGCTTTGTCCGGTCATAAGGCTCTCTTGTCATATCTTTCTTTATCACAACAAAGGGAATAGCTTCCACATTTTCATAAGTTGTAAACCTTCTGCTGCATTTATCGCATTGTCTTCTTCTACGAATAGAACTATCATCATCAGAAGGTCTTGAATCAATTACTCTTGTATTCTCTTTTCCACAAAATGGACATTTCATAATCTTATCCTCTATCTTTCCACTTATTTACCTTTATCCATCTTATTATAATCCCACCTGTTTCCCCAGTCAACTATATTCTATTCTGTGTCCTCTACTTAAAATAATTGTTTATATTTTTTATCTATATATATTTTCCTTTACTCAAACATTCCTTTTCTTCTATCTCAACTAAAATTACATCTGGTCCAATATGTTTTACCTGACAAAAAGGTATAATATACTCCTGATCCCGTCCTAACACCCCCCAAAGCTTACAAGGTCCCGGAACAATAAGCGATTCAATACATCCACATTTGGGATCAAAATTTATATCACATACAAAACCAATTTTTTGACAATTTACTATATTAATTACCTCTTTTTGCCTTATTTCATAAATCCTCATAAAAAAACCTCACTGCATTATTATTTACTATATGCAAAGAGGTTTTTTCATAGAATATTATTCTTTTTTGTTCAAAAAACTTTCCACAATATATCTTGGCCGTTCTTTTGTTTCCATATAAATCTTTCCAATGTATTCTCCAATTACACCTAATGCAATCATTTGAATACCACCAATCAACCAAACAGAGATTAATATACTTGACCATCCTTGTACGGTAGCTCCTGCAAAATACCGAACCAATGTATAAATCATCATTACCATACTAATCAAAGATACTAAAATACCTCCTGTTGTTACAAAACGTATTGGCTTAACACTTAATGAAGTAATACCCTCCATAGCGAAAGATAACATCTTTTTTAATGGGTATTTACTCTCACCTGCAAAACGTTCATTACGTTCATAAGTAACAATCGTAGATGGATATCCAATCATTGGAACAATTCCTCGCAAAAATAAGTTTACTTCTTTATATTTTTCCAATCCTTCTAACGCCCGTCGGCTCATTAATCTGCAATCTGCATGGTTAAACACCACCTCTCCACCTAAGGCATTTGTTAACTTATAAAAACTTTCTGCAGTAAATCTCTTAAAAAAAGTATCTGTATCTCTTTTACTTCTTGCACCATAAACAATATCATTGCCTTTATAATACTCTTCTACCATTGCATCAATTACACCAATATCATCTTGCAAATCAGCATCCATAGATATTACCATATCTGCACATTCTTTTACGGTCATAAGACCTGCTAATAATGCATTCTGATGTCCCCGGTTGCGGCTTAAGTTCACACCACTAAATATTTTATCTTGTTGATGTAAATCTTGAATAATATTCCATGTAGAATCCTTTGAACCATCATTTACAAAAACAATACGACTTAATTTACTAATTATATCCTGAGAAATCAAACTCTCATATTTTTCCTTTAATTGCTTTGCAGTCTCTGGTAAAACTTCCTCTTCATTGTAGCATGGTAATACCATATACAATATATCACTCATTATAAGTTCCTCCTCAGCAGCAAGATAATGTAATAAAACAAAAAATATTATAGTGGTTACCCTATTCCTATTATAGAAAATGTGTTGATTTAAAACTCAATCAACACATCATCTAAACTATAAAATGCACTCGGAGGGACTTGAACCCTCACCCCTGTTACAGGACATGGACCTGAACCATGCGCGTCTGCCAATTCCGCCACGAGTGCCTACTTTTCAATTATATCATATTTTTTGTACTTTGTCATCTATTTCTGCAATTTTTTTTCAATATTGCGTTAGTGAACAGCAACTTATGGTTCATAATATACCATCCATTTTTTCCAAAATATACATTTAGATTAAAAATATTATGAATCAACTGGTAAAATGTTTATGTAAGCATTAAGTACAAAGCCAATAAAGCAAAAAAGCCCCAGTCATTCAACCGGAACTCTTCCTTCTCTATACCTTCAAAACTACACACTGCTTCCATCCTTCCCTGGTCAAGACCTCGACCTATTAGTACCGGTCAGCTCCATACGTTACCGCACTTCCACCTCCGGCCTATCCACCTTGTCGTCTTCAAGGGGTCTTACTAGCCTTCGCTATGGGATATCTTATCTTGAGGGGGGCTTCACGCTTAGATGCCTTCAGCGTTTATCCCTTCCAGACTTGGCTACCCGGCTATGCACTTGGCAGTACAACCGGTACACCAGCGGTCCGTCCAACCCGGTCCTCTCGTACTAAGGTCAGCTCCTCTCAAATATCCTGCGCCCACGCCGGATAGGGACCGAACTGTCTCACGACGTTCTGAACCCAGCTCGCGTACCGCTTTAATGGGCGAACAGCCCAACCCTTGGGACCTGCTACAGCCC
>JAAVHR010000099.1 GCA_014799595.1 Clostridiales bacterium
AAAACAGATAAAAAAGTATGGACTCTTCCAACAATTACAATTTATACATCAGAGGGCGAAGATTCTGTTAAAGAATTAACAATAAACTTTGATGATCACAGTTATTCTGATAAAATGTATGAAAAATATGAAGAGATTTGTTTTTATACTTTAAAAGTATTTTTCCCTAATCTAACAAAAGAAAAAATCACACAGCTATATAAAAAAATAAATAAACTGGCGTATGACAATATATTTCCAAATGAAAAAGGTTTTCACAGTGATAATCCTCCCAGTGACTTATATTATCAAAATGAAATTGGAGTGTATCCATACTTTGCATACGGTGAAAGCGTCCGCTTATGTATTATTCCAGTAACATCAAAGGTGATTAAGGAGTATGAAAAGAAAGGAACAAGGGTTCATATCATCCAGTAAGCCGTTTCGTAATCCTTGATTATTTCCATATATTCATATCAGATAAAATAGACAAGGAAATCTCTGATGCCTTGCTTCCTGTAGCATTATCAGAAGATTGTATATTAGTGGAAAAGAAATATGTATTATCATTGTTTTTAATGCATCCAACAAACCATCCATTTACATTTTTTTCATTTACTTGACCTGTCCCCGTTTTTCCATAAATATCTCCTTGCTTAGTAGATAATATATGAATAGAATTTTTTACTGTGTTAATATTTTCTGATGCGAAGTTCAAATCCTCTGTAAATAATTTTGTTAAAAGTTCCACTTGTTCTATAGGGGAAATTTTTAAGGAGGACTGCATCCAATAAGAGGATAAATCTGTATTCATGTTCTCATTTCCATATCCGGTTTCCTGTATGTAGTGTTTTACAGCAGATGAACCAAGCTGTCTGTCAATTGACTGAAAATACCAATTGACGGAGGACTGCATGGCAGAATCTAGGTTCTGGTCTGTATTCCATGCTTCAATGGGATAATTTGTTTTATCCCAAGCTATTAATGAGTTTTCTGGTGTAATAATACCTTCTTCCAATCCAAATAGTGCATCATAAATTTTGTATGTAGAGTTTGGTGATATCCTTAAAGTGGCATAATCCATATTATATATGTTCCATGTATTGCTTTCTAAGTTGTATAGAACAAAACTGCCCTCATATCCATGAAAAAATGTTGATAAGTCCACTATGGAAATATTCTTGGAGTAAGATTTCCATTGGTAATGATTTCCATCTGCTGCATAAGTGGATAATATCGGAGAAAGGCTTAAAAGCATAATGGCAATTATCCCAGACGAAATAATATTTTTTAACTTTTTTCCAAAAGATGGCTTTTCATAGGATGCAATGTTGATAATACGACGGTTTATCTGTTTCATGTTTCCACTAAGTTTAGAGATAAAAGGAAAGGGAAAGAGAGATATTTTATGTGCAAAATTAATTAGTGTATTGCCATAATCTTCATAAGAATCTTCCTCAAGCATACTCAAAACAGCAGTGTCACAAGCAATTTCCCTGTCGTTGCCCATTTCTTTTAATGCATACCAAACAAAAGGGTTAAACCAATAGAACATGCCTGCAACATTCATTATATGACCTGCCAGGGCATCCCTATGTTTGTAATGTTGTAGTTCGTGGAGTAACATATACCGCAGGTCTGTAGCATTATAGTCTGATATTAGGTGGATTGGCAGATAAATACATGGTTTGAAAAATCCCATAATAATAGGAGATTTCAAAAAAGCAGTGCTGTAAACTGGAATATGTTTTTTTATTTTCATTTCATCTAAACAATTATTGTATAGACTGCGAACTTTCGGATTTTGAAGGGGAAGAGCAGAATTTTTCAAAATATGTAGATGAAGGGACATTTTTACCAGCAACAGAATCATTACAAGAATACCTAAAATCCATATTCCAGTTAATACTAATCCAATTCTGGAAGGTGTTTCTATGCTGACAGATAGAGTAAAGTCATTCATCCAGTTTGCCGCTCCAATTAAATTTGCATTGGAAGATTTTTCTATAACAGTTTCAGCATTTGATGCAGAGAAGTTTTTTAGGATTTCAAGGAGTGAAAATATCTGAGAAAGTCCAATTAGACGTAATGGTATGAAAGGAACTGTTAACAGTCCTAGGAATAAAAACCACAAATTATACTGCATCCGGGCGGACAGATTATTTTTGAATATCTGTTTGGCTATCAAAAGGATTACGACAATAACACTGATAAAAAGGTTGCATATAAAAAAGCGTATTATAAAACCAGTCATGTTAATTGCCTCCTTTTTTTGACTTTTTAGAGAGAAGGGAACGGAGAGTGTCTATTTCTGTTTCAGACAGTTTATCATTTTCTATGTATGCAGATAGCATGGTTGTAATATTTCCATTATAAAAACGCTTTAGAAAAGAATTACTTTCTTGAACAACATAGTCGTTTTCTTTAACCCGAGGAGTATATACAAATACTCTGCCCTGTTTTTCATAAGAAAGAACACCTTTCGTTACAAGACGTTTTATCAAAGTCTGTATTGTTTTAGGACGCCAAGTTGTAGTTTGGGTTAATTTCTCTGTTATTTCATTCGTATTAATTGGTGCGTGTTTCCATACAACTTTCATAATTTCATATTCAGCCTCAGAAATTTGTGGTAAAATCTTCATAGTTTCCTCCTTAAATCTTGTTACTGTTCACAACTGTGGTGCTTACAGTACCGAAATCTTACGGATGTAATAAAATTATAAAGGTTATTTGTGGAAATGTCAAATGCATATAAAAAAACAGAATCGATGTTATGCAAGGTTTCATAGTAGTTTAACTAGAGGCTGACTTGTTACAAAAGAATGGCATTAAACCAAATTTCCCTTGTTTCGCTTGTAGGGATTTGATACAATAAAAAGAAAATATGTGTTACTATTCACAGGTAGTACTTTGCACTTGCTGCAAAGTACGTAAGAATAAGTAGTGGTAGAGAGGAATCCAGCCTTTCGCTGAAAGCGAACTCTTAATAGGCTGGATTCCGTTACTGTTTGCACCGCAGGTGTGAACAGTAACAAATATGAAAAATGGGAGGTGGGCGGTATGTCAAAAACAGTTGCCATAGGTGCACACAATTTTGAGGAACTCCAGGCAAAAGATTATTTCTATATAGATAAAACCAATTTTATAAAAGAATGGTGGGAATCTGGGGACATAGTCACTTTAATTACACGCCCACGCCGTTTTGGAAAAACTTTGAACATGAGCATGGTGGAACAATTTTTCTCTATCCATTATGAAGGAAGGGGAGAGTTATTTCAAGAACTTTCCATGAATGAATATATGAATGATGTGGCAGTACAAATCTTTAGCAGTTTTGACACAGGAACACACCCTTCCCAAAAGCAGCAGCCAGAACGTTTTTATCATGGATTTGTATTAGGATTGCTGGTGGAGCTTCGTGACCGTTATCTGCTGACTTCCAATCAGGAAAGCGGTTTCGGACGATATGATGTAATCTAGAACCACTGGAAAGCGGGCTGGATGCCATTATTTTGGAATTTAGGGTACACAAACCAAAGAGGGAAACTACTTTGGAAGATACAGTAGATGCCGCCTTAACACAAATTGAAAAAAAGGTTATACCACAGATTTAATTGCAAAAGGGATCCCAAAAGAGAGGATACATTGTTATGGTTTTGCTTTTGAGGGAAGCATAGTGTTGATTGGATAGAGAAAAAAGAGGTGTAAGCATGTATTATCAGAAATATTATGATGCTCCA
The DNA here is from genome assembly GCA_014799595.1 of Clostridiales bacterium. Classification (GTDB taxonomy): domain Bacteria; phylum Bacillota; class Clostridia; order Lachnospirales; family Lachnospiraceae; genus CAG-411. The sequence goes on from JAAVHR010000099.1 coordinate 3,720, forward strand.
CTTGGAGAAATGATAATGGTAAGTGATGGAACAACGTTAACCAACTTAGTATTTGAACGGCAAAAATACTATGAAAGTGAGGTTCCAGAAGATTCTATAGAAAAATCTTTGCCAATTTTTGATGACACTGCCAGATGGCTGGATATTTATTTTAGTGGGATAGAGCCAGATTTTACACCGGCTATCTCTCTAAAGGGAAGTGAGTTTCGAAAAGAAGTATGGGATATTTTAATGGGAATTCCTTATGGTGAAGTAACTACTTATGGAGAGATTGCAAAACAAATTGCGAAAAAACGAGGTATAAGCAGAATGTCAGCACAGGCGGTTGGAGGTGCAGTAGGACATAACCCCATTTCTATTATTGTGCCATGCCATAGAGTGGTAGGGGCAAATGGTAATCTCACCGGATATGCAGGAGGATTGGAGAAAAAAGTAGAATTGTTGAGACTAGAGGGGATAATATATAACATGAATAATTGAGGACACATAAAAGTTTATCCAGTTACACTAGTAGAATTTTTGCAATTCTATATGGAACATATAGGCACTTGCTGCTGACTGAAAGATATAGTCATGTGGCAAGTGCTTTCATGTTTTATACCATATTTTCTATATATTCATTCTTTTTAGGTAGAATCTTGCACTTTGCTGCAAGGTTCGTAAAGCACCATGTGCTGCTTTTGCACTTGTGTGCATTCTCGTTTACGAAATACTCATGTAAATATATTTATGGTGATGTTGCATCCACAAGGCATGGGTGTTTTGTAACCGTTCAGCCATACCTTCAAAAAACAATTGACATTTCTATACAGTGTGCCTATAATATTTGTTAGAATTATAACAATTTGAATTCAAACAAAGGAGGGCATACAGAAATGGAACAATCGTTTCACTATTTATTAATGGCAAATCAGGCGATGGTTCACAAATCCCTATTGGCAGAGCTGAAAGATACAGAATTGACTATAGGGCAGCCAAAGATTCTGGATTACTTAAGAGATTATGATGGTATAAGCCAGAAAGAAATTGCCAAAGCCTGTTATATTGAACCTGGTTCCCTTACCGTTCTTTTAAACCGCATGGAGGAAAAAAAGATGGTAGAGCGTCGAATGAAAGATGGAAATAGACGTTCTCTCTATGTTTTTCTGACATCTTATGGTAAGGAACTGGCAGAATCTGTGGAACAAGGTTTTTTACATATTGAAGAGCAGGCGTTTTCTGGGATATCTAAGACAGAACAGGAAACATTTTTAAAGTTATTTCAGAAAATACAAGAAAATATGAATAGTATGGAGGAATAAAATCATGGATAAATTAAAGCGTTATCTTATTTTTTTAGTCGGACTTTTTATTAATTCTTTAGGAGTTAGTTTTGTAACAAAAGCGAATCTTGGTACTTCACCAATTTCTTCTATTCCTTATGTATTAAGTTTAAATTTCCCATTTACACTTGGTAATTTTACTATATTTTTTAGTGTATTATTAATTTTACTGCAATTACTTATTTTGCGAAAAAACTTTAAATTAGAACATATTCTGCAAATTCCTATTTCCATAGCCTTTGGATATTTTATTGATTTTACTATGGTGCTGCTAAAAGATATGAATCCACAACTTTATGGAATAAAGATATTTGTACTTCTTGCAGGATGTTTTATTTTAGGGTTTGGTGTATACTTAGAAGTGTTGGCAGATGTGGCTATGCTGCCGGGAGAATCTTTTGTGAGAGCAGTTTGTGTTACATGGAAATTTGAATTTGGGGTTACTAAAATTGTATTTGATGTATCTATGTCGGTTATAGCAGCTATCCTATCCTTTGCCTTTGCACAACAGTTGAATGGTATCAGAGAAGGAACTTTGATAGCAGCTCTTTTGGTAGGATATATTGCAAGGACATTTGGAAAAATAGTGACTGCTATTAATTCAAAAGGACAACAGGAAGTCCACAATATGGAAGAGTTAAAGATGAAACATATATAATGATAAAAAGTCATGCCTAAAACCTTATGTTATGTATTATTTTCCCTTGTATTTGTCCTTGCTGGGCATTTACAAGGGAAAATTTTTTTGCGGACTGCTACTCAGGGCTTCCTTATTTCAAAATATCTTCCAGTGTCTGCATCAGTTTTTTTATGTCAATAGGCTTTGCCACATAGCCGTTCATTCCGGAATCCATGGCCTCCTTCCGATCCTCCTCAAAAGCATTGGCAGTCATCGCCACAATAGGAATCGCCGCCTTGACAGGATCATCCAGTGCCCGAATGGCTCTTGTGGCCTGATAGCCGTTCATAATAGGCATCTGGACATCCATCAGTATTAAATCGTACGTATCCGCAGGCAACTCCTTTATCTGCTCTACGGCTATGCTTCCATCATCCGCCGTATCAATAAGAAATCCTACAGCCTCCAGAATCGCCCGGGCAATCTCCTGATTCATCTCAATATCCTCCACCAGCAGGATTTTCTTGCCATCAAAGCGAATCTCGGATGAGTCTGTTTCCTTTGTACTTTCCTGTTCCATGTAGGGTGCCGCCAAAACCTCCCGCAACTCTGAGGGGAAGATTGGCTTGGAGCAGAATGCCGTGACGCCAGCCTCTCTGGCCTCCTTCTCAATGTCCGCCCAGTCGTAGGCAGTCAGTATGATAATAGGTGTCATATCTCCGATTACCTTGCGGATTCTTCGAACAAGCTCTATGCCGTTCATATCCGGCATCAGCCAGTCTATGATATACGCACTGTAAGGCTCGTTCTGCTCCAGTGCGAACTCTGTGCGGATAACAGCCTCCTTTCCCAAGGTCGTCCAGTCGGGATTCATACCAATGGCGGAGAGCATCTTACTTACGCTGACACAAGTGTTCACATCATCATCTACCACCAGTGCCCTAAGATCCGCCAATTGTTCCAGCCGCTGGGACTTCGCAGGGCTGTCAGCGGTCCGAAAATGGAAAGTTACAGTAAATTCCGACCCTTTTCCCTCCTCACTGTCCACTGTGATTGTGCCACCCATCATGTCCACAATGTTTTTTGTGATGGCAAGACCCAGACCGGTTCCCTGAATGCCGCTTACGGTGGCTGTCTGTTCCCGCTCAAAAGGCTCGAAAACGTGTTTCAGAAATTCGCGGCTCATGCCGATACCAGTATCCTTAATCCGGAACTCGTATGAAGCATAGCCCTCCTGTGCTTCGGAGGTCTGGAGAACACGGACGCTGACCATGCCGCCAGGCTTTGTGTATTTCATGGCATTGCTCATAATATTCAGAAGCACCTGATTCAGGCGGAGTTTGTCACAGATAATCGTTTCGTTTACCACACCCAGAGTATCAATGTAGAATTCCAGTTGCTTTGCTCTCACGTCAGTCTGGACGATAGTCTTCAAATCGTGCATGATCTCCGGAAGACTGGCTTCCTTTTCCTCTATTTTAACCTTGCCGCTCTCGATGCGACTCATATCCAGAACATCGTTAATCAGGCTCAACAGATGGTTGCCAGAGGTCATGATCTTCCCCAGATAGTCCTGCACCTGCGTTTTGTTATCAATATGGGTTACCGCCAAGGAGGTAAAGCCAATGATGGCATTCATAGGTGTGCGGATATCGTGGGACATATTGTTGAGGAAGGTAGTCTTTGCATTGTTGGCATACTGAGCCTGAGCCAGAGCTTCCTCCAGAACTGCCTTCTGCTCCTGCTCCTTGCGGATCATCTCGTCAATATTGCGGAATCCCGCAAGGATAAAACTGTCCTTTTCAAGATCGCTTTCCCCAACCCTCACATAGGTATATTGAAAATGATGATTTTCCCCGTCTGCCTGTATACGGTAGCTCCCCATGTATTCCCCATTTGAGTCTATCTGCTCCCTGACTTTGTCCAGAGAAAGAGCCTGTGCGAGATACTCCTGATCCTCCGGATGGACACGATCCCGGATATATTGGTTCAAAATCGGGGCATAGGGCTGATCTTCCTTAGAATCCTTTTTCAATCCTTCTGTTACATAACCTTCCAACTTAATAATTCTGGCAGTGCCACACTCCTCATTAATGGCAAAAACATTTGTATAGTCACGGCTTAATGTTTCCACAATTGCAAGCTGCTCCTTCATCGCCCTGTTCGATTGTTCTGTGGTATCCAGAAGCTTCCTGCTCCACCATCCCCGCAGATAGAGCACCAGAATGACGCAGATAATAAGGGCAATTGCCAGAACCACGATGAGCATCATCTTCGGATTGGTCTGCATATATTGCAAAAGATTCATATCCTCAATGGTATAGGAAGTATGTTTTAAAATCAATTGATTCAGCATGTCATCTGACATCTGCTGGATACATTTGTTTAGGATGGTAATCAGCTCATGATCCGCACTGTCACGGACATACATCCGAAATTCTATGTCCATATCGTTCACTATGCTGTAGTATAGGGAATTGGTGGTGTCACGGTTCACAAACAACTGTGCCGTATAGGCATATACATAGGCAGCATCCACCTCCCGATCCAGAACAGCCTGCATCGCAGCCTCTCTGGTGGAATAGTTCAAAATTTCAAAATCTCCATAAAGCTTCTGCGAAATCAAAGTACCGCTTTGTGAATCGGATACAGCAATCGTTTTGATATCTCCGACGAAATCCTGTCGTGTTACCCTTGCCACACCTGTCGTCATATAGGCATCTGTATTGAACCCATGGTAAGAGGCTTCCTCCATGATAGCACTGGAGCTGAGCCTGTCAATAACCACATCCACGCTGTTGGTGTCCACCATGGTATTATAGTCCTCCCTGTCCTCAGGTATCACGATTTCATAAGGCAGTCCAGCCATCTCCATGACGCAGGCAAAATAATCTGGCAGAATACCTTTTAATTCTCCGTTCTCCAGATAGGAATAGGGCTCTCTGTTGCCAAAGGCGGTTATGGTAATCTTTTTTTCTCCAGAGACCACCTCCTGAATGTATGCCTTCTCACGCTCCGTAAAGGTGAGTGCGGAGGAATAAACCGGACCATAGTAGCGGTAATACAACGCATTTTTCCAGTCGCCCTCATTCTGATCCATCTGCTCAATGGCATAGTTGATTTCATTAAGTAGCTCCGTATCATCTTTTCTGACAATTGCGTAAAAGCTATCCTCTTGAATAATTTCCAGCGTCTTTTCATTTTTCGCTTTTCTCAAATCGCTGGAAAGGATTGCATCAATCTTGCCATCCTGCAAAGCGGTCACAAGGGCACCGGAATCATTATATTCCTTTGTTCGATAGGAAAATCCCTTTTCCTCTGCAAACTCCACCAGACTCTGGTTCTGACTGCTTCCCGCCAGCTGTCCCACCGTCATTTCATTATAAGTTTTGTAATCACCGCTGTGTAGCTGTGTATTATCGGCCCGGACCGAGAGAACGGTTCTGTTTCTGCCGATAGGGAGAGAAAAGGCGAAACTCTCCTCTCGGTCCGCAGTCCTCCGGGCAGAGGTTACCATATCAATTTCACCGTTTTCCAGCATAGTAAGCATGTCACTCCAGGAGCTGTCATAGCCCGTGTACTGGAAATTCAGATGGGAATATTCGGAGACCATGTCAAGAAATTCCATGCCATAGCCAGTCAGTCTTCCTTCCTCATCCTTCATGTGATAACCCTCGAAGTAAAAGATACCAGCTTTAACCGTCCGATTATTGGATTGCCCACCGTCAGCGGCTACTACCGTTATGAAATTATGCAGGACGAGGATCAAGCATATCATAAATGCAACGAGTCTTTTTATGTATGCTCTGTTTACAGACTGCAACGAGTCCTTTCCTCGATTGCTTCCGATACTTGAAAACATCTTTTTATCTTTTTGAATGTTATACATAACTATATCTCCTTATCAATTATGAACTGCTGTTCTTTGTAAAGAAACCCGAAGGATTGAAAACTACTCCTTAAGACAATATAAGGAATTTGTTTAAGAACTAAATAACCAAAATTATTATAGCAGAAATCGTTTGTAGATACAATAAAAAAGGCGGAATTGTTCCCGCATTTACATGTTGGTTTACTTTTGGCGGAGCATCCCACTGCCCCGCACATCATTACACATATACTAAATCTAATGTATAATTTGTGGGAAAACTTGTCGGGAAATATTCAAGACAAAGAACCATTCTTTGTTTTATGTTATGCTGATGACCCCTTATTGTGGGGAGATGAAGAACAGACCAGAAACATCTATGAGTTTATAATGTATTATTTTTATTGACAAAATTATTTAACTAATATATAATACAAAAGTTGTGTAACAAAATTACATAAATAATGAGGAAGGGATATAGAAAATGACAAAGAAAAAAAGAAATATAATTATATTGTTGTTGTGTTGTATAGTTGTAGTTCTTCCTGTGGTTTGGCTGGTATTTTTTTCGTATGATTCTACAGTCTCAGATGGCAGATATTATGTGCAGAATTCAAAGGAATATCCAGATGCTTATATTGAAGTAAAGGATGGAAAAGCACAATTTTTTCAAGTGGATTTAAATTTTTACTATAAGGATTGGGCTGTAGAGTACTATACTGCCTATGAAAATTTACATAATGGAGAGATGACAGAAGAGGAAAAGAAGGAATTATCTGAAAGTGTAGACTTGAATGCTCTGTTTTGTGAAAAAGAGACAGAGATTGACAAAAGTGTGTTTTTGGAGGTAGAAAAAGATGTGTATGCCTATTCTTTTGGAAGAATTTCGCCAGTCAACTATATGGCATTTTTATATGATGCAAGGAAAAAAAAGATAACCATAAATCTTGAAGAAGAAGTAGCTTTAGAATTTAAAAAAGGTTAATAGGTGAAGGAGAAAGACATGAAAAAAGTAAAGAGAATAATTATGTTTATTGTATGTATAAGTTTGGTGTTTGGTACAGCAGGGTGTAGTAAAAAAACTGCTACTTATAATAGTAAGAAAAAAACAATTAAAATTAATGCTCTAAGACAAGAGGTAACATTTTACAATGGTGTTCGTGTACATAATGAGATTGATGGAAAAAATAAGGTATTTAAGGATAATACAATGGGTCAAATTCTTAGTTATAGCAAAGAACGTATAGAATTTATCTGTGGAGGTATAGAGTATTCGGTAGATCTAAAGAAGGGTTCCAACGAAAATCAATTTACCATTGAGTATTATAATGATACTTATGTGAAACAAAAATAATAGAACTATTAAAAAAATACAGTCTTGATTTACCAGATTGTATTTTTTTTACTTACTATGAAAGTCCTGACAAATGTCTATATTTCATGCAAGCTTGCTTGCAAAGAAATATAGACATTTGGCTGGCTAAACTGTATGAGTATGTAGGGCGACAGTACAGAATACGAATACAGTTGGTGATTGTGGGAGTGCGTAGCATGTAGCAATCAACTTTCATTCATGGTGGTGCCTCGCTTGCGAGGCATGAGTATTTTATAGGAAAGTTCGTCTATAAAGTAAAAACGCTCCGTTTAGGATGTGTACAGATGCGTAAGGAATATTGTTGCAAAAAACATGTATATAGAAAGGAAAAATAATATGATCGAAGTTAAAAATCTGAGTGTAAGGTATCAAGAAGGCGATCAGGCTTTCCTTGCCCTAAAGGATATTCAGCTTACGTTTCCTGATAGTGGATTTATTAGTATTGTAGGTCGTTCTGGAAGCGGAAAATCAACATTATTAAATGCTATGGGGGGATTAGGTAAACCAACAGAAGGTGCCATAATTTATAATCACGAAAATATATATCAAAAAACAGATAAGGAATTGGCAAAGTATAGAAGTGAGAATATTGGATATATATTTCAAGAATTTTATTTAGAAAATACATTTACTGTATACCAAAATGTGGAAATAGCATTAATGGTAACAAAATATCCAAGAAATAAAAGAAAAGAAAAAATATATTCTTTGTTAGAAAAAGTAGGAATGCTGGAAAAATGTAATGTAAATGTAGGAAAGTTGTCAGGTGGAGAGAAACAACGGGTTTGTATTGCGAGGGCATTAATTAATGGTAATTCTGTTATACTGGCAGATGAACCATGTGGAAATTTAGATTCTTATCATGGTGATATCGTTATGAAGTTACTGGGAGATTTATCAAAGGAAGGAAAATTAGTTGTATTAGTTACACATAATTTAGAGGATGCTAAAAAAACAAACCGCATGATTGAGTTAAGGGATGGAATTGTGATAAAAGATGAAAATATTTGATAAAATAAATTTAATATATAAGGAAATAAAACAAGATAAAGAAGATGTGATAATAACTATATTTGTAAAGATGTTGTTATTCTCTATTATCTTGATACTGGTTGTTATTACGGCTGATTTAGACAGTATGTTTGATCGTTATTTAAAGGAAAGTATGCCGGAAGTATATTATGCAACTATGGACAATGTAGAAGAAAAAGATATAAAAGAATTGCAAAAAGCAGGGTTTTATAATATATATATATATTGTGAAAATATTAGTGAAGCAAAACTCATTTATAACAATAAAGTGCAAAAGGATATTTCCATAGATATACTTAGTGGTGAGGAAGAACTTAACCAATATGAGGTTGTGGAAGGAGATAAGTCATATCAGTCAAATAATCAGGAATGTGACTTATGGGTATCTTATCACTTGCTTAAAAGTAATAACTTTCATGTTGGTGAGAAGCTACAATTAAAAGATAAAGATGGAAAAGAGATAAGGGGAATAATAAAAGGTACATTGAAAAAATGTGATGAGGACACAATTTATATATCCTTTTTTTCCTTGTCTAATAATGAAGAAATAGGTATGCGTAACTATCCATATACAATGTCTGCCGACATGAAAAGTATTAAGAATTATGATATATTGAAATATAAAATGCGGTTTAAAGGGAAAATCTTAAAAGCAGGAGATTTAGAGGAGTATTTCTCCTTTATTTTCATTGCCAAAGGTATTTTTATAGGATTGTCTATAATAGGGCTGTTTTTATTAATCAGTGCAATAAACAGTCTATATAGCATACGACTAGAGAAGAGAAAAAAATATATACAAATGTTATATGTAGTTGGCTTGCCAAAGAAAACAATAAGAGAAATTTATAATGGTATATATATTATGTGTACTTTAGCAGCAATAATAATGGCTATGGTTATAGCACATGGTGTGATAGATTATATTAATTTCTTCTTGGAAAGCAGAATACGAGGAATGTATATCAGCGAAAAGAAACTTATCTATCTTGCTGGTATGATATCCATAATAAATNTGGTNCTGATGAAGAGAAGTTTTAGTAAGCGTTCAGGTAACAGTTAAGCCTGTGGGCTGAATGGTTACAAGTTTTAGATAAGCATGGAAGAATAAAGGGTGAAATAAGATGTTTATACGGGACAATGTATGGCTGGCAATACATAATTTAATGGCACAGAAAAAGATTACAATAAAAATATTGGCTGGTTTGACTATGAGCATAGCAATGATAATAAGCCTGTATTTATATTTATCATCTTTTCAAAATNAAATGGAAAGTTATAATTTTAACCACAAAACGGAGTGTTATTNTTTTACAGAATATAATCAAGGATATTCCATAAAAAATTTTTTGAAAATCCTTGATGAAGGAAGAAGCCAGAAAGAAGAATTGCATGCCGAAGAAATNNGCGTATATGCCAGAGTGAATAGAAAAGAAGAAAAAACGGATAAAATAAAAAACATGGCTATGAAAATAGGGGATAGGAAGTATACGGGTAAACCATCATGGAGCAGCAGTAATAAAGATATTAAGGGAATGGAAGCAGAAGACTTTCTTGTGGGATTATATAATAAGGAGTNTTNTATTTTCCCTAATAGTGTNATNGAAAAATANAAAAANGAAACAGGAAAAGAAAGATGTTACATAGGTANCCTGCCTCAAAACCAGGGAGAAGTTTTCATTAGTGATTATATGCTTGAAAGATTTGGAATTTCTGCAAATGATCAGGAGAAAATAATTGGAAAAAGTATTACAATTTATGTAAAGGATAGTGACGATAAAGAATATTGCAAAAATTATATATTAAGTGGTATCTTTGACAGCGGAATTTTAGATATAAGAGAAACGAATATAGAGTCATTGCACTTAGAACAAATATTGATTAATTACTTGCCTTCCGATTATAGTAAAGTTAATGTTACAAGCAGTTGTTTATATTATTATTTTGATAGTTATGAGAAGTTGAATGAAAACATGAAGAATAGCGGTTATGAAGAANATATTTTGAGAATATCCTCNCNGGCAGAAATGTTTCAGATAATGGACAGTCAAATTCAGATTNTAAANTATATATTAAAGATTATAGGATTTGGATACATTATGGCTATAACAATGTATCTGTTTTGTATGATTCTATTGTGGCTTAGGAAAAATCAGGCATATTTTATGATGCTTAGAGCTATAGGGGTGAGAAATATACAGATATGCGGGATATATTTGCTGCAAGTGTTAATGATAGGAATAGTGGCAATAATAATAGGTGGGTATTTTTCGATTGTTCTATTGCTAGGTATATTTAATAAATACCAGTTGTTATTTGATTATAAGCTGCTTATAAGTTGGGAAATGATTGTAAAGGCACTGCTTTTGACAGGAGGTTATATTTTTGGTGTGATGCTGCTTATAGGAGTGTATTATGGAAGACAATTGTATACAAAAGAAATTATTCCTGTTCTAAAAAGACATAAGTGATTTAATATACACTAGTTAGAGAATAAGAGNTTTAGAAAGTAAAGTGAGAGATTAACATGAGAAAAAACAGNCAGATGTCAGAATCGTTTCTATTATGTGGAATTCTTGCCNTATCAGGTGGATTTCAAGATGCGTATACCTATTACANAAGGGATAAGGTCTTTTCNAATGCCCAGACAGGAAATGTNGTGNTGATGAGNCAGCATATTATGTCAGGAGAGTGGACAAGAGGATTGTATTATCTTGTTCCNCTCCTTGCTTTTATGGGNGGAATTATAGTAGCAGAACAGATACAGGCAAAATACAAAGAATCTGATAGATTTCACTGGAGACAGTTGGTGGTATTGTTGGAGATTATAACTTTATCTNTAGTTGGGATTATTCCTTACAAATATAATATGATTGCAACAATGATGGTATCTTTTTCCTGTTCNATGCAGGTACAGACTTTTCGAAAGGTGAATGGATATGGATATGCCAGTACCATGTGTATTGGAAATCTTAGAAGCGGGACAGAGGCATTATCTGTTTATATAAGGGANCATAATAGAGAACAGATTCGNAAATTTGCATATTATTTTAGTATTATTTTCTTGTTTGCCATAGGTGCTGGAATGGGGGGAATTCTTTCTCTACATTTTGGNATACATACAATCTGGATTACGAATNTGTTTTTATTTACAGTATTTTTGTTAATGATGAGANAATCATAGGAATGGATGAATATATTTTTTCTATTTACAAATACTACCAAGAAATGGACTAGAAAACAAAGGAGCGTGTTTGTAAATGAAAAAAGAAGAGCATAACCCTTATGTGCCAGCCAATAAAGATATACCGGAATTTACCTTGACTTCTGTTATTATGGGAGCTTTGCTTGCCATAATTTTTGGGGCAGCCAATGCATATTTAGGTCTGAGAGTAGGAATGACGGTATCTGCCTCCATTCCTGCAGCAGTTATTTCTATGGGCGTGATACGGGTGTTGTTAAAAAGAGATTCTATATTAGAGAGTAACATGGTACAAACTATAGGATCTGCCGGGGAATCCCTTGCAGCCGGGGCAATTTTTACCATACCTGTGCTGTTTTTCTGGGCAAATGAAGGAAAGATGGATTTTCCTAATATGCTGACTATTACTTTGATAGCTTTATGTGGAGGAATTCTGGGGATTCTTTTTATGGTTCCCCTGCGNCGTGCCTTAATTGTGAAAGAACATGGGGTACTGCCTTATCCAGAGGGAACGGCATGTGCGGATGTATTGTTAGCTGGTGAGGAAAAGGGAGGTAGTGCCAATACAGTTTTTGCTGGAATGGGAATTGCTGCAATTTTTAAATTTCTTGTGGACGGATTAAAAGTTACAGTAGGTACGATTACGATTCCTATTCGTGCATTAAAAACAGAATTATCTACAGAAATTTATCCGGCTTTACTTGGTGTGGGATATATATGCGGACCAAAGATTGCTTCTTATATGCTGGCTGGCGGAGTAATCGGATGGTTTGTGCTGATACCGGCTATTGCCACTTTTGGAGCGGAAACGGTTTTATANCCAGGAACGGATACCATTTCCCAAATGTATGAAGCAAATGGAGCCAGTGTACTTTGGAGCAGTTATATCCGTTACATTGGTGCTGGAGCAGTGGCAGCAGGAGGANTGATTAGTTTAATCAAATCNTTGCCCCTTATTGTTACAACTTTTGTGGAAGCNATAAAAGGAATGAAAACGGAAAAAACAGAAGGTACAATTCGTACAGAGAGGGATTTATCCATNCGTACCATACTTTTGGGTATACTGATTATGATACTTTCTATCTGGCTGCTTCCACAGCTTCCNGTTTCTTTTTTAGGTGCTTTACTGGTTGTGGTTTTTGGNTTCTTTTTTGCNACTGTTTCCTCTAGGATGGTAGGATTGGTAGGAAGCAGTAATAATCCAATTTCNGGTATGACAATTGCCACNTTGTTATTTGCGGCACTTTGCTTAAAAACAGTGGGAGATATTGGNATACATGGAATGGTGGGTGCTATTGCNATTAGTTCTGTAATCTGNATTGTAGCAGCTATGGCAGGAGATGTGTCCCAAGATTTAAAAACGGGATTTTTACTGGGAGCAACACCAAAAAGACAACAGATAGGTGAGTTAATTGGTGTAGTGATATCTTCCTTTACCATTGGCAGTGTGATGCTTTTATTTAATTCNGCATGGGGATTTGGAGCTACGGAACTGTCAGCACCNCAGGCAACATTAATGAAAATGATTGTGGAAGGTGTTATGAATAACAATTTACCATGGGCATTGATATTTATAGGTATTTTTNTTGCTATTGCTATTGAAATANTGGGAATTCCGGTANTGCCTGTTGCCATTGGGCTTTATTTACCATTAGAGTTAAGTACAGCAATTATGATTGGAGGATTGATNCGTCTTTTNGCAGATAAAAGAGATGGTGAGAAGAAAGACGAATCCAGTAGNGGTGTACTGTTTTGTTCNGGGTTAATTGCAGGAGAAGGTCTGGTTGGTATTTTACTTGCCATTTTTGCTGTGGTAAATGTGGCAGACTGGTTTGATATTTCTTCTACTATACAGACAGGAATTTGGGGAAGTGCTGTATTTCTGGCAATTTTAATATTTTGTATAGGGAAAGCTGCTTTTAAGAAGGAGTGAAATTAAGAGAATAGTGATAAATAGAGGAAGCTGCAGATATTTATAGTCTGTGGCTTTTTTTTACAGTAATCATCGTATTTACTTTTTGTGTTTTAATATTATATCACATATAATTCTTATAATTTAAGTTCAATAAAATTATAATATATTATAAATAAACATAGATTTTAATTTGCATTTTGTTAAAAGTAATGTATAATAAATATATTGTATTAATGTTTTTATATAAACATGAATTTATTAATGGATGCATCTATTATAATAGTTAGGGAAGGAGGGGAAAATAGACCCAGAAGGATGTTAAATAAGAGAAAGGAAGGATATAATGAAATTTAGGTTTATAAAAAAGATAGCAGTAACAACATTAGTAGCAATAATGGCAGTGGGAATGACAAGCAGTGTGTCAAATGCAGCATCAGCAGGTATAAAAGGAAGTATTACAAGTAAACTGATTACTGGGACTTTTCAATATTCTGAACAGGGGCATCAATTGAAGATTGAATTGGTATACAAAAAATTGAATCTTGTTTCAGGAACTAAGGTAAATGGTGAACATAAAGCAGTATCAAATGGAGCATATACAGATGTAGGAACAGCAAGAGAGGTAGAGAAAGGATATAATTATCTGTATATGTGGGCGGATGGTTATGTGGATGGAGTGAAGAAAGCAACATTGTCTACAATACATGCATAAGGAATAAAGGTCTATATTTTTTGCAATTTGAAATGACTCGAGGAGTATGGTACTTTTGGTTTTGCATAAAATGTAGACCTTTATTTGGAATTTTATGGTAAAAAGGGGAAATAGTAAAATGAAGAGAAAAAGCGGCATAATATTAGCAGGATTTTTTATGGGAATAGTTGTGTCCCTGACAGGATGTACTCAAAATAAAAATCAAGATAGTGAGGTTATATCTGAAAATAATACAAAGAATAACAAGCAAGATAAACAACAGGAGACAAAAGAAAAATTGGATTTAGAAAAGTACAATTTAGATTATGTACAGGATACCGATTTTCAAACATATTTTCAATGGAGTAACATGGCAAAAGCTGAAAGTGGATATTATCTCTGGAATGATCAAAAGAATCAATTAGTTTTTTTTGACATTCAGTCAGAGCAAATTGTGCCTGTGTGTAACAGACCAGATTGTAACCATAAAGACATAACCTGTAATGCAGATTTTTCAACAGATATTAGCGGAAAAGATAGCTATTCAAATACTTATCTACAATATTATCAAGGAGAAATATACATAGTTGGTATAGATGGTGATGATTATGTAAATTTATATAAAGTTTCCCGGGATGGAAATACCAGAAAGAAATATATGCAATTATATAAGGCAGATTTATCCAGTGAAGAAGGGGATAACATAACCGATTTTACACAACCAGAAGTGTGTATTCATAGAGGTTATGTATATTTTATAGATAAAAAAGAAAGTATGCCAAGCATGCGAAAAATGAAGTTAGGTACAAATAATGCAGAAATACTACATAAAACAAAGGTGGATCATTCAGAGGTATACAGAATGCAGGCTTGTGGTGACTATTTGTTCTTTCAGACAGCACACTATACAGATAAAGAACATTTGAAGATGGAAGGTGGGATTTATGCTTATAATATTGTCACAGGTGAAATTTTTTTGGTGAAAAAAGATGCTGTTAGTGCCTATTATCTAAAGGATGAACAGCTATATTATAGTACAGCAAAAGGAATTCAAAAATATGATTTAAAAACTCTTAAGAATGAGACAATAATAGAAGCAGAAAGTGAATATCCCAATGATATCTATGTAGATGATAAAAGTATTTATAAATCTGATTGGGCAGAAGAACTTATTCAATATGATAAAAATGGTAAATTTATAGAAGAATATACATTAAAATATGAAGATGACCCCTATATGGAATTTATTTATGGAGATGAAAATTACTTATTTTGTAAGGGAAAAGATTGTTTCTACACCATGAGCAAAGAAGAAAATGCAGAAAAAGTGTGGATAAAGAGAATATGGTGAATAAAAGGAATAGAGGGATAATTTGGGGAGTAAAATGGAGGAAATTTTAATCCTCCATTTTATTTTTCACTATAATCCTTTCTAAGCGGTTTCCCAAACGGCTCAAAATTTCATTTGATATAGTATTTGCGTGGTTTGCAAATTCACTGGCAAGAATCTCTTTGTCCCTGCTTTTTCCGATAAATACAACCTCATCCCCAGAAGATACAAGGGAAAGATTAGACACATCTATTAATAACTGATCCATACAAATGCGACCGATTATTGGAACTTTTTCTCCATTTACCAAAGCATATCCTTTATTTGATAGTTCACGAGGAATTCCATCGGCATATCCAATAGCGACAGCGGCAATCTTCATTTCTTTTTCCGCTGTATAAGTAAGACCATAACCAATAGATTCTCCAGTATGTAAAGGTTTTACACACTGGATTCTGGCTTTTAGGGATAACACAGGTTTTAAATTTATGCTGGAAACCGTTTTATCATAAGGGCTGCTAAGTACACCATAAAGGGCAATTCCTAAGCGGGCATAATCATAATTTAAAGAAGGATAGTTTAAGACACCATAACTGCCTTGAATATGGGTTTTAAAACCATTAATACCCTGTTTGTGTAAAGAATCTATTACCGAATTAAACTCTGCAATTTGTTTTAAGGTAAATTGTCTTCCTGTGTCCGAAGTATCATCAGATACACATAAGTGTGAAAAAACTCCTGTAATCCTTAAATTGTTAAACTTCCAGATATTACCAATATCTGCATGGTTATCACTTCGTTCCCCTAATCGGTGCATACCTGTGTCTATTCCAATATGAACATATAAAGGTTGTCCATAATCATTTAGTTGTTTCGCATATAGGCGGTCGACTACAGTCTGGGTCAAACAATAATGTGATAAATCGGAAAAACGATAAGGAGAGGTGTATCCTAAAATCAGTATTTGTCCGGTAATGCCAGCTTTCCGAAGTTCAATTGCTTCATCTACAGTAGCTACACAAAAGTCTTGAATTCCCATATCCTGTAATGATTTTCCAATCAGATCAGCACCATGTCCATAAGCATTTGCCTTAATTGCAGGCATAATTTTACAACTAGGGTATATAAGCTGTTGAAATTGTTTTACATTATAAGCCAGATTATCTATATTTAACTCAATCCATGCTCTTCCCGTTTGATACATCTTTCCTTCCTCCTTCCAAAGACAAGCGTAATAAAATATACAATGATCAGTGATAGCAAACAAACAGATAAATACTGAACAAAGGTATTATCTATTAACAATTTTGTAGATTTTGTTACTTTGGCAATTCCACGAATAAGGACAATTACAGCAGGGTGTATAATATAAAGGAGCATGGAATCATTCCGCAGCCAGGCAGGGGCTTTTCCAGGAATCTTAAGTAATAATTGAAACAAAAAATACATAGTCGGTATTAGCAAAAAATACATGCTATTATGTTTCTGAAGCTTTAGAGTGTATGTAAGAAATCCTTCCAAAAGCATCAGCACCAAAGAAACTACAAATCCCAGTTTTAGTATATGTGTTGAGCAATGAAATTTGGAATTATTAAGTAACACACCCATTAAGATGAATACTGGTGCGAAGAAAATACCATTTCTTGTATAACTGCTAATGTGAAAAATGCCATCATACAAAGAGCCAAGAAAAGGAACATCTTTTACAATTCCATAATAGGAATCACCAAACAGACCAATCACATAAGCAATTATGGAAAAGATAACTGCTATCCTCAAAGATTTCTTTATCAAAAAGATAAGTAAAATACAACCGATAATTGCAGCAGGGAAATACCATAGATGATAAAATGTTCCATCAAAAAATAGCTGTTTTAGCAGTTCTGCTATACTATGAGGCATATTTCTCGAATATAAGGAAAGTGGTAAATAGAAAATAGTTGCAGCAAAATACAATCCTATATTTTTCGTAAGGTACTTACGGACGGAATGTTGTTTTTGGAAATCACTAAGTATATAAGGTGCTAAAACAAAATATCCTGTTGTCATAAGAAAGAAGGGAACTGCAACTCTGCCTAGGCAGTAGGTAAGCAGATAATCTATATCTTTATTCCAGATTGTAAATGGTGATATATGAATGGCTATTACCATAAAAGCTGCTGCAAACCGGAAATAATCTATTCCCGCAAATTTTTTAGTGTTCATTATGTTTCCTCCAAAGGCTAAAAATAATACCACCCTCATTTGTTCCTGAAATAAAATAGGAAGATTTTTCAGGTATATCAATTTTTACTGGTTCATTGGTGTCCAAAGAAATATATGAGATTTCTATTTTAGCGTCAGAAGAATGATAAATGTAGGGATGTCCGAAATCTGTATTTTCTTTAAGAAAATGAATATATTCTTCTAAAGCCATATTTTCTTCAGTTATAATAACAGAGTGGGGATAACCGACATATCGAAAATGCCATGGTTCTGCTCCGATTCCAGTAATGAATTCTTTACCAGCCATATACCGTTCTATAAAGCCAAAACTAGTTGCCTTTTGCCGAAAGTCTTGAAAGATCCCTGTGTAAGGAAATGCAGGACATATAAAGTCAATATCTTCTTTATTTTCTGCAAGGTCTATGGCCAGACCTGTTTGATGTTCACTATGTCCCGGAACAGCAACAAATTTCTGAGTGAAACTTAAACCATTCTCAGCAATGGAATCATTCCATATTTGTTCCTGCTCTTCTTGTGTGCGAAAACCACTGACTGCTATAATATCATTTTTACAGTGTATACTTGCTAATAATTCTTGCAAGGATTTAGCTGCTTGTTTCTCTATTAATATTTCTGGCTGTTTCTCTAAAGCAGGTATCATAGTGTCAGCAACGGAATATGGCATAAGAGGAAACTCAGGTGTTACCAGAATCAAACTTCCATTATATGTATTCTCTTTTGTTAATGTAATTTGAGCCATAGTTATTCCTCCAAATCTAGTAAACGGGTAATAATATCTGCAAAGGTTAATCCAGTTTCTTTCAGCATATTTGGATAACGGCTGTGTGAAGTAAAGCCCGGAATTGTATTTACCTCATTAAAATAAATTTCTCCTGTTGGAGTCAAAAACATATCTACTCTTGCAAAGAAGGAACAGTTTAATAGCTTATAAATGGTGAGAGCTGTCTTTTTGATTTCTTCTGCTTTTTCAGATGAGATACGTGCAGGGACATGTATCTTTGAACTTTTCAAGGTATATTTTTCGGTATAATCAAAAAATCCTTCCGATAACTCAATTTCATCAACTGCTCCAACTAATAAATCTTTTGTTCCAAGCACTGCACATCCCACTTCAAATCCTTGAATCATTTCTTCAAGAATGACTGTAGAATCATGTTGAAATGCAAGCTCAATTGCAGGAATCAAATCTTCTTCTCCAGATACCTGTGTGATACCAAAGGAAGAACCAGAACGGACTGGCTTGACAAATAGCGGAAAGCCAAGTTCGGATATTGCTCTTTGTACGATGGAATCCGGGTATTCCTTATGAATCGTAATAGATTTAGGTACTTTAATACCATGCATTTGAACAATTTGGTGTGCTAAATCCTTATCCATACACAATGCAGAAGATAATAAGCCACAGCCAATGATTGGTACACCCATTAACTCTAAAACACCTTGTATAGTTCCATCTTCACCATTTTTTCCATGTAAAATTGGTAAAGCAGCATCTAGGGAAATGGTTTTTAAACTACCATTATCCATATAGCATAATCCGTGAACCGTTTTATCAACTGACGGAAAAACAGGAATGCAGTCTGTTTCAGATTGCCAGCAGTCGTTTTCTATTAGTTCCAGTTTTCCATGATACCAAAACCATTTGCCAGAGTGGCGGTCAATACCAATTAAGATAGGGTTATACAGATTTGTGTCAATACATGGAATAATAGAGTATGCAGATTGTAAGGAAACTTCATATTCTGTGGAACAACCACCAAAGAAAACAGCAATTGTCTTTTTGGAATAGGATGTACCTTTTGTATTTGTAATAGTTTCTTTTGATGTGTTTTTCGTATTATTTGTAAAATTGTTCATTTGTCATTATCCTCCTTGTATGTAATGGTTATAACATTTAGCATAACAGTATACTACCTATGCCATTCAACTGTTACATCCTACCATAATGGCTTTTCATAAGTCCTTACGAAAAATAGAAAAATTATGACTTTTTTTCTAAGAAGTTAACATGTTATTACATTTTTCTAAAGGGAAATTAAAAATTGTAAGTTTTGATGTTGCAACAGCAATGTTGTAATTTAGAACTATCATATCAGAACCAAAGAGATTATGTCTTTGTTTTCTTTATAGAAAAATATAATTTTCTCTTACAATTTTCTTACGATTTTGTGTAATGGTTCAGATATGCAAAAGTATGTGTGTAATACCGTAAGAAAACTAAAACAGAATTAGAATATTATAACCATATTTTATCTGCAAAATAAACTTTTCCGTTACATACATTTCTTTTTGACTTGTAAAACATTTTATTCTATAATAAACCTACATACCTGCTTGACAGGCACCACTATAAATAAAAGTATTGATTATTCTACACTTTGTGCTTGCGTAATTGGTTGCTATGTATTTTTTTCTATATATTCACTATCTTTAGGTAGAACCTTGCACTCTGCTGCAAGGTTCATATAAGTGCTAAAAACGTAGAACAGCCAACAATCCAGCCTTTCGCCGAAGGCGAATTCTAAATAGGCTGGATTCCGTTACTGTTTGCACCGTAGGTGTGAACAGTAATAATATTAGTAAGAGGTGAGGGGGATATGGGAATTTATTTGAATCCGGGGAAAGATGACTTTGTATTAGCAATACAAGATGATATATATGTAGATAAAACTGGCATTATAGCATATACAAATCATAGAATTGGGAAGAGAAACCGATATTTGTGTGTCAGCCGTCCAAGGCGTTTTGGAAAATCCATGACAGCAGAGATGCTGGCAGCATATTATGAAAGAGGAGAAGATACACGAGAATTGTTTGAACCGTATTCTATTGCAAAAGAGGATTCTTTTGAGACACATTTAAATAAATATTTAGTGATTGCTCTCAATATAGCAGAGTTTTATAGTATGATAAAGCAAGTGGATAACATGCTGGACATGTTACAGAAATATCTTCGGACAGAATTGTTAAGAACCTATCCCAATATAGATTATATGGATAATACAAATTTAGTATTGATGTTACAGGAAGTCTATAGGGAAAAAGGGATTCCTTTTGTTTTTATTATTGATGAGTGGGATTGTATTTTCCGAGAAGGTCAGAAGGATTGGGATGGTCAGAAAACTTATTTGGATTTTCTTCGTAATTTACTGAAAGACAGAGCTTATGTGGGATTGGCATATATGACTGGAATTCTTCCTATAAAAAAATATGGTACCCATTCTGCGTTAAATATGTTTGAAGAGATTTCTATGACAAGACCAGGAAAACTGGCAGAGTATATGGGATTTACTGAAGAAGTACGGAAACTTTGTGAAAAATATCATAGGGGTTTTGATAAAATGAAACAGTGGTATGATGGTTATTTGCTAGATGGCAGACATGTTTATAATCCCAAATCAGTGGTAGATTCTGTTTTAAATAATAAATTTGAAAGTTATTGGGTAAGTACAGAGACTTATGAAGCATTAAAAATATATATTGACATGAATATGGACGGGCTAAAAGAAGCAGTAGTGACTATGATTGGTGGAGGCACATGTGAGATTGATGCAGAAAGTTTCCAAAATGATATGACAACTTTTGAAAGTAAAGAGGATGTAATGTCATTGTTGGTACATTTAGGATATTTGGCATATAATGGAGAGACAAGAGAAGTCTTTATTCCTAATAATGAGATTCGTGCAGAATATGTACGGGCGATGCGTGATAAAAAATGGAGTAAAGTTATAGATGCTATTAAAGATTCCAATATGCTTTTGGAAGCAACTTTGCAAAAGAACGAAATAGAGGTTGCAAAAGCCATTGATAAAGTTCATGATGAAACCACATCCATACTCACTTACAATAATGAAAATTCTTTAAGTTGTGCCATTTCTATTGCTTACTATAGTGCCAAGAAAGATTATGAAATCTTTAGGGAGATGCTAAGTGGAAAAGGTTTTGCTGATTTAGTATTTCTGCCAAGAAAGGAATCAGATAAACCTGCCCTTGTGGTGGAACTGAAATATGATAAGACAGCTAAGGGAGCAGTGGAGCAAATAAAAGAGAAGAATTACCCAAAGACGATTGAAAGTTATGTAGGAAAAATTTTGTTGGTTGGAGTGAATTACGAAAAACAGAATAAATCACATAGTTGCATCATAGAAGAATGGGAGGTAACTATTTAGGTAGAAACACGCATTTACTGCGTGTTTCGTAAGAAAAAATAATTATGTAATGTTTAAGCCCCTTTGCCGAAGGCGAATTAATATGGGCTTAAACGTAACTGTTCATGGTTCTGAACAGTTACAATGTTTTTTGCTATATTATATCCGTTTTTGCCTTTGGTAATTCCAGTATTGCTTTAAACAAATCACCATCAATCTCCACATGAAATTCTCCACCCTGAAGAGCAGCAAGACTTTGTGCAATATTCAGTCCCAGACCACTTCCTTCGGTATTTCTTGACTGGTCACCTCTGGTAAAGCGTTCCATTAGTTCCTCAGCACTAATATTTAGTTCTGTATTAGAAATGTTTTTTACAGTAAGTAAAATCATATTTCCAGTATCTATGGCATCTATATAGACACGGCTTCCAGCCAAAGCATATTTAGAAACATTCCCCAGAAGATTTTCCATAATACGCCATGTTAGTTTTCCATCTGCCATAACATAGAAACTATCACCTTCTATATTGTTTCGTACATTCAAGTCGGATTTTTCCAGTTTCTCAGAAAATTCACCAATTGCCTGATTCACCAGAGAACCCAAATCAATTTGTGTTGCATCCATTTTCATTACACCACTGGTTGCTTTTGCAGCCTCAAACAAATCATCAGTCAAAGTCTTTAATCTTTGAGATTTTTGGTCTAATACTTCAACATATTCTTTTACCTTATCTGGCTGAACATCCTCTTTTTTTATTAAATCCACATAAGTAATAATGGAGGTCAAAGGTGTTTTAATATCATGTGATACATTGGAAATCAGTTCTGTTTTTAATTTCTCAGATTTTAACATTTCATCTACGGCATTTTCTAAACCTTCGGATAAGGAATTGATGTCTTTTGCAAATAAATTTAGAAGTTGTTTACTATCATTTGTTGGAATCTGATAGTTGATATCTCCTGATTTCACACGTTTTACACCGTTTCGGATTTGCTCCCATTGATGTAAGTAACGGCGTAAGAAAATGGCTGTACCAGCAAGCAGAAATACAAGTATTAGTTGCATAAAAATCAGAAGCCAATGTTCACTGTCATAAACAGAAAGACACATCCCAACATATTCAAAGAACAACCAAGCACCACATACAACAAGATAAAAAAACATAATATGTTTGTTCGTTTTTCCATAATATAATTTTTCCTGTCCCACACTAAGCATCCTGCCAAGAATAGATTGGCGGAAAAGTATGCTGCCTTTAATTTTCCGGGCAATTGAGCACAATAGTTCTATTATTATGATTGCTGTTATTGCAAGAGTTATTAAAGGTATCAGCAGTTCTTCCTTAGAAACCAGCATAGGGTTAAAAGAGAATGCATCAGCTCCCATAGCCATACAGCCAATACCAAGTATGATTCCCAATATAATAAATATTACTTGTATTTCTGTATACCAAGCATCTATTGCGAGATATTGTATTTCTTCTGTTCCTTCTTTTCTTCCACAGACGTATAACAATGCCAGCACAACAAATACCAGAAATATCAGAACACCAACTAATTTATAAATATAGTCTCTTTCTTGTTTTTCTATAATATCTGCTTTTTCCTTACTTACTGAGTACTGATCCATATACACAGCTTGTGTGGTTTGATATAATGCATCATCTACACCAATATACATAGTATACTCTTCTGGTGTTCCCAAGACTGCTGCAATTGGTATTAGAATTTGTGCATTTGAAGCTAAACCATTATCACCAATATAAATTGCCCTAGAGATTGTTTCTATAAGAGTATTTTTTTCTTCTTTGGTTAAAGGTTCTTGTTGTTTTTCTGTTTCTTTTTTCTGTTCATCCATTTCCTTCATAAGACGATTACGGGTCTTTGGATTAAGTTCATCGTAGTATTTTATTGAATTATTCTGAGCCATATAGTAATAGCATCCAGAATCATCACTATAGACTAATCCTGTAGTTTCATCATAAGTTAAATATTCTTCATCTTCACCATATTCTTCAGAGATTTTATCTATAAAATTATTTATAGAAATACTATCTCTAGTACCATATAATTTCTTTAGTATATTGTTTGTTATTGTTTCGGTATTAGAATTATCATAATAGAAATAATATAAACAATTTTTTACGTTATCCTTATAAACTTGAATGTTTTCCACAATATTTTCAGCGATATACTGGGAATATGCTTGGTTTTCCTGGCACAGTCCATTAATTATGGAGTTGATTTCCAACCATGGGAAATCGGTAACATCCATGTACTCATATCTATTATCCTTTTCGTATTTTTCTGTATAAGAATCAACATAATAATTCGTCCAATCTGTGATATAAGTATTTCCATTAAGATAACCTTTGTATAGGTTGTAAATAGGAAATGTATTCAAACTATTGGAATTGTTCTCACCATTTGAAATAGTCTTATTTTTTCCGTTTCTATCTTGCATAGTTAATCGATACTGGAATTCACCTGTGGTATTTTCAAGTTTTTTTTCTTGTTCTTTGATTTTTGCAGAAGACATTTCTTGATTATTGCTTACAATAACATATTCCATCAATCCTTCCCAAGCATTTCTAAGATTTTCTTGGAGTTTTGTATTACCATAAAGATCTTCTGCAAGATAAGTATAGGTTTTCTCATACTTTTTTTCATTATCATAAATATTTAGGCATAATATTATTTCTATTAGCAGGCAGCCAATCATTAATCCGTTCAGAATCACTCTTACAGCTAGGCTTCTACTAAATTTTTTCCACTTTGTATCCAACGCCCCACACCACCTTTACATATTTTGGTTCTTTTGCATTAATTTCAATTTTTTCCCGGATTCTCCGGATATGTACAGAAACAGTATTCTCTGTATTAACAGAAGGTTCATTCCAAACAGCCTCATAAATCTGATGGATGGAATATACTCTTCCTGCATTTTGTGCAAGAAAAGACAGAATTCCAAATTCCACCGGAGTCAGTTTTTTTAACTCTCCATCTACAAATACTTCATGAGTAGATAAATCAATTTCCAATCCGCCAGTCCGCACCATATTGTCAGTTGTTTTTTCGGCTATGCCGCCAAGATTGGTGTAACGTCGGAGCTGGCTTTTTACTCTTGCCAATAACTCTAGTGGATTGAAGGGTTTTGTTACATAGTCATCTGCACCCACATTCAATCCTAACACTTTGTCATAATCTTCTCCCTTTGCAGACAAGATAATAATTGGAATGTTTTTTTCTTCACGGATACGCATAGTTGCCTTAATACCATCCATTTTGGGCATCATAATATCCATAAGAATTAAGTGAAGTTCTTCTTTTTTTATAATTTCCAGTGCTTCTATTCCATTTTCTGCCCGAAGAACCTCATACCCTTCATTGACTAAGTAAATCTCTAATGCATCTGCAATAGATTTTTCGTCCTCACATACTAAAATTCGATACATATTTTTACCTCTTTCTGTTGTGGATTCATAACAATTTAAGATAACTGCATACATTAATGATACACTTTGTTGCTATAAGAATGCAAATGGTATATGACCATTATCATAAATGAAGGTTGTTAGTTACTGTTCACTCACAAGCTTGACACTTGCTGTCAAGCTATGTGCCAAGAACATAGAACAGCCAAGAATCCAGCCTTTCGCCGAAGGCGAATTATAAATAGGCTGGATTCCGTTACTG
>JAAVHR010000100.1 GCA_014799595.1 Clostridiales bacterium
TCACTCACAAGCTTGACACTTGCTGTCAAGCTATGTGCCAAGAACATAGAACAGCCAAGAATCCAGCCTTTCGCCGAAGGCGAATTATAAATAGGCTGGATTCCGTTACTGTTAGCACCGTAGGTGTGAACAGTAACACAGTAACAGGTCAGCCCCCAGGCTGAACTATTATGGAAAAAAAATATTGTATCAGAGAGAGAAACGTGATATACTAAAGGCGTGTGTGGATTTTAATTTATACACGCCTTTCCCAATACAGCAATATATTAGCTTATGGGATAGAGAAAACAGGAACTATGCACCAGTTAAAAGTTAGTAACAATTCAGCCACACAACTTACATATAGCTGAATTGTACCACAAATTATAGAAAAGGATGAGCAATATGAATCTAATGTATAACAGTACAAGAAGTAACAAAGAAACCGTAACCGCTTCACAGGCAATTTTAAAGGGATTAGCAGATGATGGTGGTCTGTTTGTGCCAGAAACTATACCAGCACTGGACAAGAGTATTGAAGAATTATCAGAGATGAGTTACCAAGAAGTAGCTTATGAAGTAATGAAGTTATACATTACAGATTTTACTGAGGAAGAACTTAAGAACTGTATTAAGAAAGCTTATGACAGCAAGTTTGATACGACAGAGATTGCACCATTAAAGAAAGCTGACGGTGCATATTATTTAGAATTATTTCATGGTGCAACCATTGCATTTAAAGATATGGCATTATCTATTTTACCACATTTATTGACTACTTCTGCAAAGAAGAATCAGGTTAAAAATAATATTCTTATTTTGACAGCAACTTCTGGAGATACCGGTAAAGCTGCATTGGCAGGTTTTGCAGATGTAGAAGGGACTAGCATTATTGTATTTTATCCTAAGAATGGTGTAAGTCCAATCCAAGAAAAACAGATGATTACCCAAAAGGGTAATAACACAAAGGTAGTAGGAATTACCGGGAATTTTGATGATGCCCAGAGTGGTGTAAAAGCTATGTTTAATAATAAAGAGTTAGC
The DNA here is from genome assembly GCA_014799595.1 of Clostridiales bacterium. Taxonomy (GTDB): domain Bacteria; phylum Bacillota; class Clostridia; order Lachnospirales; family Lachnospiraceae; genus CAG-411. The sequence goes on from JAAVHR010000100.1 coordinate 1,023, forward strand.
AGAAAAAATGGACAAAGCAGGATACCAGTTCTCTTCAGCAAACTCTATTAATATTGGGCGTTTGGTTCCACAGATTGTTTACTATGTATATGCTTATTCAAGATTAGTAAAGAACGGAGAAATCAAAGCAGGAGATAAGATTAATGTAGTAGTTCCAACAGGTAATTTTGGTAATATTTTAGCAGCATACTATGCAAAGAATATGGGACTTCCTGTGAACAAGTTTGTATGTGCATCCAATGACAACAAGGTATTATTTGACTTTTTCCAGACAGGAACTTATGATAGAAACAGAGAGTTTATTTTAACTACATCACCTTCTATGGATATTTTAATTTCCAGCAACCTAGAACGTTTGATTTACAAGATTGCAGGAAATGACAGTGAAAAATGTGCTGACTTAATGAAAGCACTGGCTACAACAGGAAAATATGATATTACAGAGGATATGAAGGCACAATTAGAGGATTTTGTAGGTGGATATTCGGACGAGACAAAGACTGCTGCAACAATCAAAGCTGTATATGACAAAGAAGGATATATTATGGATACCCATACTGCAGTAGCTGCTGGTGTATACAATGCTTACAAGGAAAATAGCGGAGATAATACACCAACTGTGATAGCTTCTACAGCAAGCCCATACAAATTTACAAGAAGTGTTATGAATGCCATTGACAATAAATATGACAATATGTCAGATTTTGAATTAGTAGACGAGCTTAGCAAGCTATCTGGAGTGAAAGTGCCAAATGCAATTGAAGAAATCCGTACAGCTCCAGTACTTCATGATATTATTTGTGAATCAGAGAAGATGCAGGACACTGTGGAGAAAATTGTGGAAAAATGGGCGAATAAGTAGTAACAAATATAATTACTCGGCTGTTTATTCCCGCGAAGCAACGAGCCAAGTGCGAGCTTGCTGCGGGGTATTTGACTGATGAGTATTCTTGTGTGATAAGGATGTTATAAATAGTATAAAGGGGTAGTCATAGAATAGATGATTTAAAACCAATCATTTTATGGCTATCCCTTTTATGTTATAGAATAATTTTATCTCCAATAATTAGCCCAAGAGAGTCTGTACCATGACCAATTTGTGAGGTCTTTGCAATGGGAATGTGGGAAGGAACATAGGAAAGAGCCAGTTCTTCTATAGAAGGGGAACAGAGCTTGGCTTCCATTTCTGTAAAAGTGCCAAGAAGCAGAGCTTTTATATGTTCCAATGCTCCCATTTGTTTTAATTGGCTGAAAAATGTAACCATTTGCGGAACTTGTCCACTGCGGCTTTCTAAAAATAGAATGGTATCTTTCGTATCTGGAAAATAAGGAGTGCCTGCCAGCTTTAGAAGACAGCGGATATTTCCGCCCACAAGAATGCCTTTTATCTCTTGATTGTCTATAGGTTGCCGGATAAAGTGAAACTCTAGTGCAAATAACTTCTTTCCCTTACCATAAACCGCATCAGAAAAATACTTTGTCTGCCATTCGCTATGGTCATAGACCAGATTGCGGACTTGATATAATATAGAACTTCTTCCCGTCTTTGCATAAATGGCGTTGATTATGGTTGTCAGGTCGCTATAGCCCCAAAATAATTTGTCTGAATCTTTAATTATTGAAAAATCTAAATATGGCAAAATTTCATTTGCCAAATCCCCACCAGATACATCCAAAATTCCCTTTATGGAGGAATCCTTATAGTAGTGCATTAGGATATCCGCCCGTTCTTTTGCCGTTCCACTAAATACAGAATGGTTTGCATAGAGATAAGGGCTTAGTACTACTTCTAAGCCAATTTTTGTGAGGGTATTGCATAGGGAGTTTATGGTCTTTTCGCTTTGCATACTTAGTCCGTTGGAACAACAGACAAGAGCCACTTTGGCATGGTTTTGTAATGGTTTCATGAGAGTCTCCTTTCTGATTCATTACATATTCTTATTGTAATTTATATAAAACGTTCGTGCCGCCTTTGATGGCACCACTATGAATGAAAGTGTTGGTTACTACGCACTCTCGTAACCGCCTGCTATGTATTCACAATTCTTGCTATCACCCTGCTTGCTCATACACATCAGGTTTTACAATAGATTATATAGTATCATTAGTACTAAACAGTTACAAATTTTCCTTTTTCTATCATTACTCTAAAACTTTTTTCAGATTTTTTCGTGTATTATAGTATTTAGTATGTATGTACCAATTTACCAATATATAGTAAATGTTTTGTTCGTGACATTATACTCACAGTTTATGATATTTTATTTAATTTGTATTTGACAAATAAAAAAATGGATGGTAGAGTAAGTGCGGGCAAGGAAGAAAACGGAAGAATTTGTCAAAGTATATCCAAAGAATTGGAAGTGATTTGGTTTTTGAATTTTTGTAAGTTAATGTCTCTTGTACTAAAGAAGAATGGAGGGGAAGAATGAAAAGAACTACAAGAAAAATGATGGTGTTATTTTTAATTGCACTATTAGGAACAAGTGGAGAAATTACCAAAATGCAATCCAGTGTAATGGCAGCAACTAAAACAGTAATAAAGCCAGATCATTTAATAAATTTTACAGCAAATGTGAAAATTGGAAAAAATGTGAGACTAAGTACGATTGTATCAAAAGAAATATTGGCAAAGTGTAATTTAAAACCTATGTATGTAACAAAAAAGGAAAGACTACACTATATTTTGCAGAAAAGGTAGAAATATTTCTGGGAAAAATGGTTTAAAGTATTATTTAGTGTAACTGTAAATGTGAAGTGATTCTTGTAAAATCACAAAAATAATAAAAGATAAAGGATAGAAAAATGAATTATTTAAACAAAATTAAAAAATTAGTATCAATGTTTTTGATAGTTGCTATTATGGTAGTAACTTCATTTGGAGAATTAGGAGATGTGAAACAATGTTTTGCAGCAACAGTAAAAACGATCGAATGTGATGGTGTAAAATATCAGATTACTTATAAAGTGTCAGGAAGTAATTATGATATTACAACAAAAAATTTGCGTACAAAGGAAACTGCAAATTTAGTCCTTAACACAAAAACAAAAAAAGGGACAATTACACAGACTACATATACTTCTGCAGGAAAAGCTGTAGTGAATCAAACAAGTTATGACGGGAATTCTATTACAGCATTAAAAGCATCAGGCATTTCGTATGATGGTAAAGTGGAAATTGATATGAGTAAACACTACTATTATCAAAATGGTACAAGTGGAAAGAAAACATACTTGAAAATTGGTAGAAAATCGGATTCTTACAATATTAGAACAGATAATTTAAATAGTGCCAAGAAGAAGAATTGTAAAGAATATCAAAATTATATTATAGATGGGCAATATAATATGAACAAAGGATATGCTTATTGTGCAGCAGCAGGTGTTTCAAGTAGTCTTGTTGTTGGCTTATGTATTGCGAATATTATATTTCCAATTACGACAATTGTAGAGATTGTGGTACTTGTAGTTGGAGGAGGAGGTTTTGTTTCATTACTTACACAAGCAGTGATAAGTTTTGTAGCTGCGTATAAAAAACAACAAAAGGCAGCAAATGTATACAATACAATTAAGACTTATGGAACAAAATTATAATTGACAGTCCATAGCGATATACAATATTATATATTTTAGATAAGAAAAATGAAAGGAAAGGTAGGATGGTTATATTATGAACTATCATATAGGTAAAAAGGGATGCAAATAAAGCAAAAAAAGTGGGTAGTTATGTTAATGATGATTGCACTAGTGATAAATTTACTGGGCTGGATTGGTTTTGCAAGTGCAATATACTTATCTGGGGATTATATAATTTTGCCGATAGTATGCTTTGTTGTCTCATTTCTTATTGGTTTTCCTATCTTGGTTTCCATAATAAGTTCTAAGATAGCATTTATGTCAAAAGAAAAATAAACTTGAATATTGTTGTTTTGAAACTGTTCAAATCTCTGAACAGTTTCATTTTTTTGTAGAGACAAATCAATTAGGAGCAAGTGAAAGCTTTCTAAAATAAATTTAAATAGGTTTGTCCAATAGGAATATTATACTCATCTACTTCTAAATGTTTTAGACATTTATCTACATAGTGTAAATGCATTTTGTTAATAACAAATTTTCTGTGACAACGGACAAAGGGGAATTCTAGTTTCTGTAGAAGTCCATTTATAGTGTATTCTCTTGTATGAATAGAATTATTTTTTGTGACAATTGTCAGTATATGTGGAACATCAGAAGTAAAATATAAAATATCTTTATGTGGGACTAAATATACCACACGAGTGGTATCTCTTATTTCTAAATGCTCTGTTTTTAAAACCCCAATTAAAAGCATTTGGTGAATCTCTTCCAAAATCTGCTTAGGAGAGTAGGGTTTTAGAATAAAGTCATAACAATGATATTTGGAAAGGGCGTATAGGCTGGCATCTGATGTATTTGCAAAAAAAAGCATAGGAGTGGTAAAGTATTCCGGATTTTTGCGGATATATTCGGCAAGCACGAAGCCGCTATGGTCTTCTTGGGTATTGGATAATTGTTTATCTAAAAGAAATAAAGTAAAACAATTATTAGTCTGAACGGATTCTTTTACCAATAATTTTCCATCGGAATAGCAATGGGCTGTTTCTATTTTCCAATTAGGGAAAGCACTATTTATGGTATCTTTTAATATGGTACACTGTTCTATATCATTATTTACAATTAAAATTTGTTGCATTTTTTTACTTACCTTTCTAAGAGGGGCTATTTCTTTTCATATTTTAACAATGCCAGATTAAGATAGAATTTAAATGTATGCAGTGATTTGTACAATACTTATACAATATAACATAAAATAATATTTAAATTTACATCATGTAATTTTTTCGGTAGTTGATGTAACTTTCTCTGTATAAAGAAAGTTAATTACAAGAAAGGTAAGCATGAATGGATATGGGGATAAGGAAATAAAGGAGAAAATGTAGCATTGTAAATTCTAAGAAAATCAAAATGAGAAATACTTTAATAGATAAAAATAATGTTACTGTTCACACCTACGGTGCTAACAGTAACTGAATCCAGCCTATTTATAATTCGCCTTCGGCGAAGGGCTGGATTCTTGGCTATTCTACGTTCTTGGCACATAGCTTGACAGCAAGTGTCAAGCTTGTGAGTGAACAGTAACAAAATATCCTCAATTAACTTTCGAAAATCATTATATATCTTGCACATTGTTTTTTGTTAAATATCAATGAAAAAACTCTTGAAAGAAGATTTATAATGGTAATATATTACGAAATATATTAAAATATTACAATTATATTGAAAAATAATTCTGCACATCCTATAATATTTTTTGTAACTAAGTGGCGTAGTATATACCAGCAAAAAACAAAAGGAGGAAATTATGCAGAAATTTAAGAAAGCACTTGCGTTTCTTTTTTCTCTTGCAATGGTAATTAGTTTATTTGCCAATGTAGGACTAGAAATTGAGGCAAGCACAAACAACACCATAACCGTTTACTACAATAACAATTCATGGAGCCAGGCTAATATTCATTATCAGCAGGCAAATGGCACTTGGACAAATGTACCTGGAGAAAAAATGACAGCTACATCAGAGGTCAGCGGGTACAAGTGGAAAGCAACTATTGATTTAGGAAGTAATAGCAGTACACAAGTATGTTTCAATGATGGAAACAATAATTGGGACAGCCAAAATGGTGCAAACTATACGGTTTCTACTGGAACATGTGGAATTAAAGATGGAAAGCAGGAAGCAATTAATATTGTTACTCCGACACCAACTCCAGAATTATTTACCTGCGATTTTGATATGGACAAGACATCACCACAAACAGTTGGAACAACTGTAGACTTTATAGGATATACCTATAATATGCCATATCACATGTATAACAATTATGCATTTGTGGTACATAAGCAGGGATCAGACGCATCGCAAGATACATATATTCAGGCTTATAAGGATAATAGTACAACTCCAACCAGTTATTTAGGAGGTTATAAGTTTAAAGAAGCAGGAATTTATGAAGTGACTTTTAGGGCAATGCAGTATTCTGGATATATAGCTACCAAAACGAAGACAATTACAATTAATGCAAACGTTGTTACTCCAACACCAAACGCAGAAAAGATTTTATACTTTAATAACTATTATTCAAAGTGGAACAACGTATATGCTTATGTATGGAATAATAATGCAGATGCAAAAGTATTTGAGACAGTAATTTATGATAAAGTTGCTAAAGTTTATGAAGTGAAGATTCCAGGAAATTATAAGTATATTATTTTTAAGAATACAAAGGATACATGGGATTTGCAGACAGAAGATCTGGAAATTCCAACGGACTACAACAATTATTACAGTCCAACAGAGGCGGGGAATAAGCCAAAGGGTTTTTGGAATGGATACTGTAATAGAGCATTCCAATGTAGTTTAGACATTGGTTTAACATCACCACAGATTGTAGGAACATCAATTCCATTAATTGGTCGGACTTATGATGATATGCCAGGGCATAGATATAATAGTTTTTGCTTTGTAATACATAAGCAGGGAACGGATGAATCTAAGGATAAGACAATACATGTATTGTCTAATGAGGCACCTCAATATAAAACACAATGGACTCCAACAGAGCCAGGAATTTATGATGTTTCTTTTCATGCCATTCAATATTCTGGATATACAGCAGTAGATACAAAAACATTTGTTATTAGCCAGAATCAGACACAGAGTAAAACCGTTACGATTTATTATGCAAATGATTCATACAAGAATGCATATATCCATTACAAAGTGGGAAATGGCTACTGGACAAGTAATTCAGGTATGCAGATGACCAGAACTTATGATAAGAATGGATATACTTGGAAATATGTGATTGAAGTAGAAGATGAAAATCCTCAGATAACAGTATGTTTCAATGATGGTTTAGGTAATTGGGATAGTAAAAATGGGTTGAATTATGTGGTAAACTCTTTTTCGGCAGGTATTAAGGACGGTAAAATTGATTCAGGAGTATGAGAGTAAAAGTCTAAGGATGATAGTTCTTAATTAAAAGATAATAAAGTCTCTTATTAACAATGTAAAGAAAGTTAATAAGAGACTTTTTGTATAATTGGAAAATTGTTTTGTGTTACAGTTCGCACCTACGGTGCAAACTGTAACGGAATCCAGCCTATTTGTAATTCGCCTTTGGCGAAAGGATGGATTCTTGGCTATTCTATGTTCTTGGCACATAGCTTGACAGCAAGTGTCAAGCTTGTGAGTGAACAGTAACTGTTTTGTAACATTTTATCCCATTATTTTACAAAATTCTATTTCTTTTTTGAATGAATTATGATAAAATAGCACTAATTATATGTCTTATATTTTGAAAACGTTGTTTATATGAGGAATTTTATTAGATGAGAAAGGAAAATATTGGGCAATATGTATATGGGATGGGGTTGATGTATGATTCTATAGGCAGTGAGTAACAAATTTATATTTTTCTAGTAAAGCTGGCTATATATTGGAGTTACCATAACTAAACAGTCATGCTTTGTATACAAGGCATTATGATGCATGAAGAGTGGTTATTACATATTATATTGTAAAGGTAATGTTAGTGTATGAAAAAATTTTTACAAAAAGTTTATGTCTGTATATGGCAATTGCTTTAGTGGTGACTAGCTGTATAGTTTTTATTTTTCAGACAGTATCCACACAAAGTAAAAACACAAGTAATAGTTATGAAAAATTGAATATGGTGAAAGAAAAGCTTGTAGATAATCAAAAACAGGTTGACAATCTTGGATGATCTTTCTTATTCTAATCTATATGATTAACAAAATGGTGGCTCATAAGATTGGAAAGGGCATCAAACAAATTGCTGATAACCTCTATAAAATTGCAGAAGGAAATCTGGAACTTGTAGTTGATGAAAAGGAAAATCCGGAATTTGAGATGTTAAGTAATAGTATTAATAAGATGGTCAACAATATTAAGGCACATTTACAGAATAATGTGGAGTTACTTGACCAGCAAAAATCTTTCATGGATCAAAATTTTTATTTGATTGAAAATGTTAAAGCAGTTTGTAGCAATATTGATGGAATTTCAAAAGAGACTTTGGATAATTCTAAGGCGATCAGCAGAAGAACAGGAAAATGCAATTACAGATTTAAATGATATTATGAACCAGCTTTCTATAGAATTGGAAAAGAACTCAGAATCTTCTCTGGATATTGCACATAAAACACAGGAGACTGTTCATAGAATGATAGAAACCAAGGATAAAATGGAACTTTTAGAATTTTCTATCAGTGAAATTGAAGCAACAAACAAAAGTGTAGGCATTATTGCCAATATGGCTTGTGTACCACAATTTGATACAATGCACCCAAGCATGAGTTTGGATGCATTTTTTAACGATAGGAATTTTAGTCGTTTAGCATAAAGATCCCATTGTGATTCATAGAATTCTATGATATAATACATAGAGTTCTATGAAAAATGGGGGCATATGAAATGGATCGGATTGGAATACTCATAAAAAAGGCATCACTGGAATTAGAGAAAACTGCTCTCTCGATTCTGTCGCAATATGACATGACTCTTACACAGTACAAGATTATTGTCTATCTTTATAATGCACCGCCTATGTCAACACGACAGGTGGATTTGGAACGGGCATATTCTATGACCAATCCTTCTGTCACCAGTGTACTCCATACACTTGAAAAGAAAGACCTGATCTGTCGGGCAGAAAATGCAGAGGATCGGCGCAGTAAGGTAATTTCACTGACGCAAAAAGCGCTTGATTTGCGTGATGAGCTGGATGCTGCCGGAGATTGGCTGGAAGAGGCCTTCACGAAAAATCTGTCGTCTGATGAACGCAGCGAAATGATCGTATTATTGAAAAAGATGTTGAAGAAAGGGTGATACAATATGGATAAGACTACATTGAAAACGGTGATTATCACCGGTGCAAATTCAGGACTTGGATTTGAAGCGGCTAAGAAAATCGCTTCCGATACGAATTTCCAGTTGATTCTTGCTTGCCGCAATCGGGAAAAAGCAAAAGATGCAGCCGCACAGATCATTACAGAAACCGGCAATCAAAATATTATATGCATGCAGCTGGACACCGCATCGCTGAAATCTGTATGGCAGTTTGAAAAAGACTATATACAGGCAGGTTATGGAACTGTATATGCACTGCTTTGCAATGCCGGGATTAGCGGCACACACACGGGACTGACAGAGGACGGCTTTGATGTGGTTTTCCAGACCAACCATTTAGGCCATTTTTTGCTGACCAGGCTGATGCTGCCACATATGGCGGAGGATGGCAGGATATTTATCACCAGCAGTGATATGCATGATGCGCCGGGTGGAAATATGGTATGGAAAGGCACAGAAGCACTTGTGCATCCGAATGAGAAACTTGCCAGGGATAACATTCGTTACTCCTATTCCAAGTTGTGCAATCTGTATTTCACTTATGAACTTACCCGCCGCCTCTGTGACAGCGGCAAAAAGCTCTATGTCAACGCTTTCAATCCAGGGCTGATGAAGACCAATTTTATGCCGCTGACAAAGGCATCTATGCTGTTTGTAAAAACCGCTATGCCACATCGGTTCGGAGATTTGGAGA
>JAAVHR010000101.1 GCA_014799595.1 Clostridiales bacterium
CAACATTACAAAAAAGCAGTTTTAAATTCTTCTATTGAAAGAGTAAATTATGAAAAGCATTTGCGTAAAGCAATTACAAAGGGATGTGTAGAATTTGAGATGTTCTTTCAGCCGATTGTGAGAACAACCACAAAAGAAGTGATTTCAGCAGAAGCATTGGTGCGATGGTATAGTCCTGAATTAGGATTTATTACCCCAATTAACTTTATTTCTTTATCTGAATATTTGGGATTGATTGTGCCTTTGGGAGAATATGTGTTAAAAGAAACATTTTCTGCTTGTAAACGCTGGAATGATGCATATAATAAAGAATTTAAGGTTGCTGTGAATTTGTCTGTAGTACAGCTTGTACAGCCCAACATTGTAGACAGGATTATGGAAATCGCAAGAGTAACAGGAGTAAATACAGACAATATTATTTTGGAGGTAACAGAGAGTCTTGCAGTAGAAGATATGAATTTAATGAAATCTGTGCTTAGCCAGCTTAGAGAAAATGGCTTTAGTATTGCATTAGATGACTTCGGTACAGGATATTCTTCACTCAACCATATTATGGAAATGCCACTAAATTATGTAAAGATTGATAAAAGCTTTGTGTCAGGATATGGAACAGAAAGTTTTAATCCAAGTTTATTAAGTGCGATTACGGAGTTGGCACATAGTGTAAACATGGAAGTGGTTGTAGAGGGGGTAGAAACCAAACAGCAGATGGAATTTCTTATGTTTTTAAATACAGATAAACTACAAGGATATCTGTATGGGAAACCAATGCCAAGGGAAGAATTTGAACAACAATTTTTTGAAGCCGTTAATAATACGTCGGAGTAATTGTACATAGTAAATAGTTGTAACATTTGCTGTAACTGTTTATGGTTCTGAACAGTTACCATTTGCTTATATTAGAATAGACAATTGGGTGACAAGGAGGAAAGATGATGGGGATAGAGACTGCATTTCGGGCAGAGGGTATCAAAGCCCTGGTTGTAGATGATAATGAAGTGAATACTATGGTTGTAGCCAGTATGTTAGAGCAATTTTCTATATCGGTTACGGAAGTTTATTCTGGAAAAGCAGCAATCGAAAAAGAACGTTTGGAAGAGTTTGATATAATTTTTATGGATTATTTGATGCCTGAGATGAATGGAATTGAAGCCACCGAAGAAATCCGCAAATTGGGAAAAGCAAAACGTCCAATTATTGTAGCACTTACAGCCAACGAGACCAATGAACTAAAAGGTCGTTTTAAACAGGCAGGTGTAGATGATGTTATGGTAAAACCGCTGGAATTAGAGGCGGTTTGCCATATTTTGCAAAAGTGGTTTCCAGATAAAACAATAGAGTCTTTTGCATTTTCTATGGAAGAAAAGGATTCTGGAAAGAAAGCTTTACTGGAAGCTTTTTCAAAAATTGAAGAATTAGATGTGGAAAAGGGACTTAGTCATTTGGCAAATTCTGCAAATAACTATATCAAAGTAATCAAAGCTGCAGTAGATAATATTCATTCAGAACGAAACAGGATCAGCATGTATCAGGATTCACAAGTACAGGTGACTTCTATGAAAAATTGTTTTCACAGCTTAAAAGGGGTATTTTTAAATTTAGGCGTAAGCCGTTTGTCTAATCAATCCCAGTTATTTGAACTTGCTTGTGGAAATCAAGAAGAAGAATATATTAGAAAAAGTCTAGAGGGTTATTTACAGGATTTAGAGGATTTTACCATACAATTAGAAGAAGCTTTGTTAGAATATGATGCAACGTATACCAAAAGCAGGAGCGAGAGATATATTCCCATGAATGAGGCAGAGTTTGCAGAATGTGTAGAAGAATTAAAATATTACCTTTCCAGATATGAATTTAATTATCTTCCGGAATTAACCGAAAAACTAGTATATGCAACAAAAGGAGAAGAACGGGACAAAATGAATCAGATTGCAAAGCAGGTACAATGTTTTCAATATGAAGAAGCATTAAAAATTCTGCAGCAAATGGAATAAAAAAGAAAGACCTTCCATAGGTCTTTTTTTGAAAGAGGAGTGCCTGACAAGTTGGGGAGTAACCTGTCAGGCGTGTTATAAAAAATCGAATCGGCTAACTATTATCACAAAATAATATCTATTAGTCAAACTTGTTTGCTTTTCTTATTAACTTAAGTATACTAGTTAGATATGATGAGATTATGGATACTTTGTAAACAATTTGTTAAGAAATTAAAAATGATATAGTCATGACTGTGTTTATATTACCAATCAACTTTCATTTTTTGCTACGTAAACACGCAGTAAATGCGTGTTTCTACCTGAATAGATACTAGAAAACATAACTGTTCAGAACCATGAACAGTTACGTTCTAAGCCCATGAAAATTCGCCTTCGGCGAAGGGCTTAGAAAAATCAAAATTTACATTTTGCTACGTAAACACGCAGTAAATGCGTGTTTCTACCCGAATAGATACTAGAAAACATACAAATTGAAGGGAGAAAATATGATAACCATTAGTTTATGCATGATTGTTAAAAATGAAGAGCAGGTTCTGGCAAGATGTCTGGATAGCATAAAGGATCTTATGGATGAAATCATCATTGTGGATACCGGTTCCACAGACCGGACAAAAGAGATTGCCCAAACATATACAGATAAAGTATACGATTTTGAGTGGAGGGATGATTTTTCAAAAGCAAGAAATTATTCTTTTTCAAAAGCTAATATGGAATATATTTATGTGGCAGATGCAGATGAGGTGTTAGATAAGGAAAATAGAGAGCGTTTTAGTCAATTAAAAAAGGTGTTATTACCAGAAATTGATATTGTTCAGATGTATTATTGCAACCAGCTCCAATATAATACCACTTATAATTTTGACAAAGAATATCGTCCGAAACTATATAAAAGAATTCGTGAATTTCGATGGCATGATCCGATACATGAGAGTGTACGTTTAGAACCGGTAGTATTTGATAGTGATATTGCTATACTTCATTTACCAGAAAAAAATCATGGACCAAGAGACTTTTCTGTTTTTCAGAAAATATGGAAAAGGGGAGAAGTATTTAACAAAAAAATGCTGCAAATGTACGCAAGGGAATTATTTATTGCAGGAGAAGATGAAGATTTTGTAAAGGCAAGAGNAGTATTTCAGGAAATATTTCAGGAAGAAAACAGGGATTTAGAAGAAATTAAGGTGGCTTCTTTGGTATTGGCAAGAGGCTATCATTTAGAAAATCAAATCTCTAATTTTTTTAAATACATTATGAAGGATATGGTAACAGAACCATCTTCTGAGGGCTGTTTTGAATTAGGACTCTATTATATGGAACAAAAAGATTATGAAGAGGCTTGCAATTGGTTTATCAATGCAATGGAAGGAAGTGAGGCAAGCCTAAATATTCTTTATCAAAAAGAATTGCCTCTTGCCCAGCTTATGGATTGTTATGAAATACTGGAGAAGGATGCCATAGAAGCTGACAATCATGAATTGGCAGAACAATATAAAAACGCCAGAGAAAATTTATTGAAATAATGGAAGTAACTGTTCATGGCAGTTACTATACTCGCGAACGAAATTAATTGCCGTTTCCAATTGTTCGCCACGGTATATGCAGTTACACTAAACATTTGCCTATGGCAAATATTAAGTGTAATTAGTATAATCGAAATGATATAAATGAGCAGCACTATAAGCCGAGTTCTGTATTCGATGATCATCTATCTGGTTCTGGTGTTGCCACCAGACTCAAGCGACCTACCCGAAAGCGTGACGGGCAGCCACATAGCTTTCTGTTCGGTCTTGCTTCGGATGGGGTTTACATCTGCCACCTTTGTTACCAAAGGTGCGGTAAGCTCTTACCTCACCTTTCCACCCTGGCACTGCGTAAGCAGTGTGGTATATTTCTGTTGCACTAGCCTTGGAGTCGCCTCCACCGGACGTTATCCGGCATCCTGCCCTATGAAGCTCGGACTTTCCTCACCTAAAGCCTTTCGGCATTTATAGGTGCGATCATCTGTGCTACTCATAAAATATTTCTACCTGAATAGTTACAAATATTTTTAATTTTATCATAAATTTCCGAAGTTGTAAAGAAGTAGACAAACACGAATATTTTTTTTATAATTGAGGTTATTGGTAAAGTCTGCCTTGCAAAAATCTACAGAAAATAATATAATAAAACGAGATTATTCATGTGGAAAAGATGAATAAGTGAAGTTTGCAAACCAACAACATGAAAAAGTGTTTTGCAGATATGATGATAGGAGTGTTTCATAATATGGAATGTGGATAATTGAGATGAAATGTATTGACTGGATGATAACAGGAATATTGTTCCGACAAAAGAGAAAGGATAAGTTGGTATGATAGGTTTTTATAATTTTTCGGTTGTATTGACATATATTGGACTTGCTTCTGCGGTTCTGGGGATGACTCAGGCATGTGATGGGAACTATAAGATTGCCATTATTTGTTTAATGTTTTGTGGACTTTGTGACATGTTTGATGGAAGAATTGCAAGGGCTATGAAACGGTCGGAGGATGCACAGAAGTTTGGAATACAGATAGATTCTCTTTGTGATTTGGTTTGTTTTGGTGTATTTCCAGCTATACTTGGCTATGCATTTGGGGCAAGAGGGCTTTTTGGAAATGTTTGTCTGGTGGTGTATGTACTTGGAGCAGTGATCCGTCTTGGTTATTTTAATGTAATGGAGGAGAAACGGCAAAAAGAAACAAACGAATGCAGGAAAGAATATCAGGGATTACCAGTTACATCTGCAGCGGTAATATTTCCGTTAGTATTTTTGTTAAAAGATACAGATAAGGTATCTTTTAGCAACCTGTGGGAAATTGCTATGTTGTTTGTGGCATTTTTATTTATACTGGATTTTAAAGTGAAAAAACCGGATAAGATTGCTGTATATGTATTCCTAATACTGGCAATTATCGTGGCAGGCAGAATCTTTTTTACCTTATAGTAAAGTAAACGATCATGCCTCGCAAGCGAGGTGCCGCCATGAATGAAATTTGAATAGGCATATAAGGGGAAGTGACTGGTGGGTTTGCATGGTTACTTCCCCTTTTCCGCTTTTTTATATAAAAGGGGAAAAGGTTCTGCAATAAAACAGTTATGAGAGGAGATAGAGTTATGAAATATAAAGATAGAAGTGGAAATGTAGTGAATCAGGAAACAAAACAGGATAGCATATTAAAGACGCTATACACAAAAAGATGGGGAAGAATGCTTTTAAAGCCTTTTTTAGCACCAGGAGTTTCCCGGTTTGCAGGAGCAATTCTTGACAGCCGTATTACAACACCATTTATTATGCCATTTGTAAAGGCAAATCAAATTGATTTATCAGAGTATAAACCAAAGTTTTATAGTTCCTATAATGACTTTTTCTCAAGGGAGATAAAGCCAGAAGTAAGACCAATTGATGCAGATGTTAGAACTCTTATAACACCAGCAGATGGAAAATTGTCAGTCTATCCTATTACAGAGGATTTGCAGGTTACGATAAAAGATACACCATATACAGTAGCAGAGTTATTAAAGAATAGAAAAGTTGCCAGACAGTATCAGGAAGGATATTTGGTCGTGGTACGTCTTACGGTGGATAATTATCACAGATATTGCTATGTTGCAGACGGACTAAAAGGAAAGACACATTTTATTAAGGGGGTACTTCATACTGTAAATCCTGTTGCCAATGATTATGTTCCAATTTACAAGGAAAATTGCAGGGAATATTGTCGTATACGGACAGAGCAATTTGGAGAAATCATCCAAATGGAAGTTGGGGCTATGATGGTAGGAAGAATTTGTAATTACCACAGTGTAAAGAAAGTAACAAAGGGAGAAGAAAAAGGAAAGTTTGAATTTGGCGGTTCTACAGTAATACTAATTTTACCTAAAGATAGTGTAGAGATTGACGAAGATTTACTGGAAAATACAAAAGAAGGGTATGAAACTTTAGTGAAGATGGGAGAACGTATTGGGATAAGAAAGGAAAAGAACTATGATGAAAAGTAAGCAGGATTTAGAGAAAACATTAAAATCAATGGATCATAAAAGTTATGGAATGTATAAAAGTTTAGCTGGTGAGTATCAGTTTGGGAATTTTATTTTTTGTATTGATAAGGTGCAGGGAGATCCTTTTGCAGCACCTTCCAGAGTGCGGGTTCGTGTACCAAAGGCAACTCATGGATTTCCTACATCTTTATATGAAAAACATGAGACGAAAATTGCTTTGGAGGATATGATTTTACGGCAATGGAACAAGGTAGTTCAAGGATACAAGGGCAGAGGAGCAGGATCTGGAAACAGTGGAAAGATAGCAGTATGTCCATGTGGGCAGGAAATACTAGAAAGGATGGCGGTTGTTGTTGGCAAGGAAGAAATCGAGGGAAGATTTTTAATTGGGCTGCCAGCCAAAGGAAGAAGTATTTATGCAGATGCCCTGGCAGAAATATTATTTAGGTTTCTGCCTAAAATGGTAGATGAAGTCTTTTTGTATGGAAGTTATGCCATGGCAAAATTGGAAGAAAATAAAAGATTGGCAGAAGACCAGACTTATATACGAAACAAATTGGAAGAACTGGGATTAGTGGCTTTTATTGCAGATGGTTCTATATTGCCAAGAGAAAGTGGAGTATCGGAAAGACCACTAAAAGGAGCTGTACCATTTTCTTCTCCAGAAAGCCAGCGGATTCGTTTGAAGCTGCCTCATTATGGTGAAATATCTGGTATGGGGATAAAGAAAGGAATTACTGTAATTGTTGGTGGAGGTTATCATGGAAAATCTACACTTTTACGTGCTATTGAATTAGGAGTCTATAATCATAAAAAAGGTGATGGACGAGAATATGTCATCACTAATACAGAGGCAGTAAAGATACGGGCAGAAGATGGAAGAAATATTTGTAAAACGGATATTAGGATGTTTATTAACCATTTGCCAAATAAAAAGGATACCAGACTATTTACTACGGAAAATGCAAGTGGAAGTACTTCTCAATCTGCCAATATGATAGAAGCAATGGAGGCAGGGGCAACTGCTTTTTTGGTGGATGAGGATACCTCTGCAACAAATTTTATGGTAAGGGATTCCATTATGGAGAAGATTGTGTCAAAAGAAAAAGAACCAATTACTCCATTTATTGCAAGAACCAGAGCTTTGTACCAGATAAAAGGGATTTCTACCATTATTGTAGTGGGAAGTTCTTCCGCTTATTTTGAAGTGGCAGATACTATTTTACAGCTAGATAATTACGAAGTGAAAGATATCAAAGAAATGGTAGAACAGGTATTGGCACAACAAAGTACAGAAGAAATTATGCAAATTGAGGAGCTGCCTGAAGTAAACTACAACAGAGTAGTAGGAAAGAACGATATGTCATACAAAGGCAGAGATATGAAAGTGAAGACTACAGGAAGAGATACAATTTCCTTGAATAAAGAAAATATAGATGTCCGGTATCTGGAACAACTTATGGATAATGGACAGACTGTAGCAATTGGCTACTTTTTAAAATATATGATGGAAACTATGGTAGATAATAAAAAAACTATGCAGGAGATAGTAGAGGCGTTATATGAGCAGATAGAGAAAAGAGGATTTTCTCGCATAATACCAAAAGGATACTCCGCAGGTTTTTGTGTTTTACCAAGAAAGCAGGAAGTATATGCAGCATGGAACCGCTTTCGTGGACTTAGGCTAGAAGAAGGGAAATGAATATGTATAATCCAAAATCATTGAAAGCAGAAGAGTTTATTTGCGATGAAGAGATAAAAGAAACATTAGCTTATGCAGAAGCCAATAAAGAAAATGTGGAACTGATAGATGCTATTATTGCTAAAGCAGAATTAAAAAAAGGTTTGTCCCACAGAGAAGCATCTGTTCTGCTGGCTTGTGAAATGCAGGATAAAGTGGAAAAGATATACGATTTGGCAGAGCAGATAAAGAAGGAATTTTATGGTAACCGTATTGTCATGTTTGCACCTTTATATTTGTCTAATTATTGTGTAAACAAATGTGTATATTGTCCATATCACATACAAAATAAACATATTCCAAGAAAGAAACTCACCCAGGAAGAAGTCCGTAAGGAAGTGATTGCTCTACAGGATATGGGGCATAAGAGACTTGCCATTGAGGCTGGAGAAGACCCTGTGAATAATCCAATAGAATATATTTTAGAATGTATTAAGACTATTTATAGTATTCAACATAAAAATGGAGCCATCCGTCGCGTAAATGTAAATATTGCAGCTACTACTGTAGAAAATTATAAAAAGCTTCATGAGGCAGGAATTGGAACTTATATTTTGTTTCAGGAAACTTATCATAAAGAATCTTATGAAAAGCTTCATCCTGCTGGTCCAAAGCATAACTATGCCTATCACACAGAAGCTATGGATCGTGCCATGGAGGGTGGAATTGATGATGTAGGACTTGGAGTATTATTTGGACTGGATAAGTATAAATATGAATTTGCAGCCCTTTTGATGCATGCAGAACATTTAGAAGCAGTACATGGAGTAGGACCTCATACCATTTCTGTTCCTAGAGTAAAGAAAGCAGATGATATAGATCCCGCACAATTTGATAATGGAATTAGTGATGATATTTTTTGCAAGATTACAGCATGCATCCGTCTCGCTGTACCATATACAGGAATGATTATTTCTACTAGGGAATCTGCAGAATTAAGAGAGAAAATCATTCGTCTTGGTGTCTCACAGATATCTGGAGGTTCTAGAACTAGTGTAGGTGGATATCAGGAGGAGGAGAGACCTCATGATACAGAGCAGTTTGATGTATCCGATCAAAGAACTTTGGATGAAGTGGTGAACTGGCTTATGAAGGCTGGATATATTCCAAGTTTTTGTACTGCCTGCTACAGGGAAGGAAGAACTGGAGATAGATTTATGTCTTTATGTAAATCAGGACAGATTATCAACTGTTGCCATCCTAATGCACTTATGACATTGAAAGAATATTTAGTAGATTATGCAGGAGAAGAAACCAAAAAAATTGGTGAGGCATTAATTCAAAGGGAATTGGAAAAAATTACCAATGAGCAGGTTAAAAAGATTGCAACAGAAAGAGTTTGTTTTATTGAAGAGGGAAAGAGGGATTTTCGTTTTTAAAAAAATAAAAAAAATGTAGCTTTTTGGCTAGATAAAGAGTATTACTAATGAAGGAGGAAAAATGGACAACAAAGGAAAGACTCTGGAAGAATGTTTTGATGCTGCAATAAAAAAGTACGGAGATATGGTTTACCGGATAGCAATGAACCAAATGAAAAATGGAAGCGATGCAGATGATATTTTTCAGGAAGTATTTATAAAGTGGCTGCAACATCATGATAAATTTCAAAGTGATGAACACGAAAAAGCATGGTTAATACGGGTTACTATCAATCAGTGTAAATCTATACTGAAAAGCTCCTGGTATAGCAAAACAGATGAAATGAAAGAAGAACTGGAAAATACATTGGTCTATACAGATACGGTACAGGAGGAAGGAAGCTTAAGTGAGGCAGTTAACAAATTACCTGAAAAATACCGGATAGTAATTCATTTATTTTACTATGAAGAATTATCAATTTTGCAGATAAGTCAGGCTTTGAATGAAAAAGAGTCTACCATTCGGACACAGCTAACAAGGGCAAGGCGGAAGTTAAAGCAACTATTGAAAGGAGTGGAGTTTGATGTTTAAAGAAGATTATAAAAAACATTACGATGAAATACATCCAAGTCCCGAATTGGTAGAGCGAACAAAAAAAATGGCATTAGAACGATATCAAAGCAAGATTTCAGAGACACAAGAACAGGAATGGATGGAAGAAGAAAGCTACGAAACGGATAAAGTGGAATATCATGAAGAAGAAAAAGTAATATTTTTAGAGAAAGACAAAAGAAAGATATTGCAGATTACAGCAGGACTTGCAGCAGGAGTTGTGTTATTTACAGCAGGATATTTGTTCAGTGGGACGTTAAGACAGCAAAGGGATTCTATTGGAACGGTAGCGGAAAATACTATCGAACCCACAAACATAAATGTACCAAGTAGTACTCCTTCTAAAAAGGAAGAAGCAGCCAAGAAAGAAGGAACAAAGAATTCTGGCAGCAAAAAGAAAGATGGACAAAAAGCACAACAGCCTCAAAAGGTAACAAATGCTTTAACATCTCTTGCCAAAATGGGAAATGAAGATGGTGTGCGGTTAGATTATGTTTCTGGTAATCTTGTAATTTTTCATGGAAATTTTGGAATTCTGGGATATAATCTTTCCAGCAGGCAGCTTGTTGTTCAAATTCCGGCAAAGAGATACCAGTTTCCCAATATGTGGACTTTGGAAACTGTCAGTGTGAATCAGGAAGGAACAAAGATCGCTTGGTATGGGGCGGCATCCAGCAATACAGAACTGGATGTATATGATATTACTGCTGGAACCTATTCCAAGATGGATTCCATGGAATGGCAAGAAGAAAATCAAAACTTTTCAAGTATGGTATCTGTTTTGGGAACGGATGCAGATGTATATAGTAGTAAAGCAACAGACATGTGTGTAAAGCTATCAGAGAGCAGAACCTGTCAGTTGATATATCAGGCACCATCTCTTTCGCTACAGGCATCTTTGGGAATTGCTATTGTAGATATGGAGGCAAAAACAGAGCAAATATATGATGTATTTGGAAGTGTTGGAAGGCAAGTGGCACAAAGCTATGGGGTATCCTATGGAGGATATCATAATGAACATGGAGAAAAAATATTCGAGTCAAAGCCAGATGGAACAGAGACTCCAGAAGAAACAACAGAACCAGAAATAGAACCAACAGAGGATGCGGCAGCTACAGAAGCACCATTAGAAGTAACGCCTACACCTGTGCCAGAGCCTACAGAAAATGTTACAAAACCGGAGGTGACAGAAAATTCCCAGAGATTAACACAGAGCCTAGAGAATACTGAGTAATTAAAACAACCGATGGATTACCATCGGTTGTTTAATAATTGGGAATGTAGTTTGATTTGGTAATAATATAATAAAAATAAATAAATTACTATATTACCCAATAATATAAAGGATGGAAAATAATTTGCAATAAAATGAGGAGTTGGATGCAAAACTGTGGAAAACTGCCATGCAATAAGCAATATATTCGATAACCAAAAAGTAATCAATTGGCAGATATATTTTTTGGAATCATAAGCATAGCTTTTCTTTAGGGTGGGCAATATAACAGTATGTGAATTTGGTTTTTTATTTTGCAGGGTGTGTTCTAAAATGCTGGGAGCAAAAAGAGAGAGAATAGCAATGTATGTGCAATATAGTCCATAATGGTGGGCAAAATAATAAAAGAATGCAGCCAAACAGGAAAGCAATAAAAAATAACGGGCAATAAGCAGACTATGGTAACCACTGATTTTTTTGATTTCTCTATATAGTGGATTAGGGGATAAAAGCATAGATAAAACTCCTTTTTGATAAAATGTGGTAACAGTTCAGCCATGCAAAAGTATATGTGCAAATTGCACGAGGGAGCTTGCTCACAAAGGGCAATTTGTACATATACTTTTATATGCTTAACGCCATACATGAATATTTTGCCAGC
>JAAVHR010000102.1 GCA_014799595.1 Clostridiales bacterium
CCCTTTTTTAGGTTTATTTGATATTTTCCCAAAATCTCACAATATTTAATTATTAAACTTCAAATCTTAATTTTTTATTGAGAATCCGAGAGGATATATCTGATAGTCTCTCGGATTCTCTAACTCACATTTCATGAGGCTTTCAAACCCATATTCCGAACAAAGTGGGCAAGCTCCACATTAAAAATTGTCCAATTCCAATCCTGTTTTAGTCTTTTTTACAGTCTTGCACAGCAGAGTGTACAAGACCTACCTGAACTGTTACAAAATCCCCCACTTTTTTTCCAAAAACACTTGACAAATCAATCAAAAAATGCCTTATTAATAAGGCATTTTTTGATTGGAGGCGATTTTATGTTACCTGTTAACACTGGCGGTAATTGCACTTATCAAGACACTTTTGTATCTCAATTCTGGCTTTATTTCCAGATCCTTTCGTTGTCCCTAAAGCAACATGGAATCTTATTGTGAAATTTTGGTATCTGAATCTTTCTGAAACAGACACCATTATGCTTGATTATTATCCTAAGTCTGGAAAAGCTGCAACACGTTTACCATCTGTATGCTCCATTCCTATCTGTTATCCATTAAGTTACACGTTACATCCATTACAAAATGGTGTGAACTTCTTAAAGTTCTGCCTTTATATACCATTCTCAGCGGGTTTCCGGTCAGTGATACTCCCGATGTCGGAACCTTCTATGACTTTTTCAACCGGCTTTGGCAGTCTGAAAACAACAACTACACCAGCCAGCTTAAACACAAAAAACAAAAAAAGGCAAAACATCGTGGAAAATGCCTAGCTGCGTAGACTTACAATTCAACTTCTTGTGGATAGCCAACACATAAGTATCATACCACAATTTCAAAAAAATCTCATTACTTCTTTAGGGAAACTGTACCCTTTTTTAAGTTTATTTGATGACTTTCCAAAATTTCACAATATTTAATTGTCAAAATTCCAATCTTAATTTTTTTATTGAGAATCCGAGAGGCTATAAATAAAGTCATTGTGATTTTGTTGAGTATAACTTACATCCCCATTCTATCACAATTAATTATCTTTTTTATGCCCTTCCGACAAAAGTATGGATTTTTCCGATAAGCGGGAATTATATGCCAGATATCATATCTCATTTACCAAATTCCTTGTTCATGTATGTTATTAATATAGCAATGGTGGTATTACAAAAGATGTTTAAGGCAATTAAAAAATCTATTATGGAATGGATTTTCATTGTCGATAATTGTACTAGATGGTATAATTAAACCGAGATTATTCGTCTGATACTATGCCAAAATTTGAAATTTGTCAATATATCTCCGGATATTTTCAGAATAAACGTATGAACGGTAAGTACTACATTTTCCCTTTTATCATTTGGCAAGTTCATCAATTGCATCTAACATGTACTACTAACTCCAAAAATATTCTTCCTTTTCACTGCCATCCATCCAATCTATAGAAGGTTTTGTGTTTGTTATATTCAACTCTCTATATAATGTATTACATG
The DNA here is from genome assembly GCA_014799595.1 of Clostridiales bacterium. Classification (GTDB taxonomy): domain Bacteria; phylum Bacillota; class Clostridia; order Lachnospirales; family Lachnospiraceae; genus CAG-411. The sequence goes on from JAAVHR010000102.1 coordinate 1,515, forward strand.
TTGTAGCATTTTGAGGTAAAGTAGTATAAGTCCTTCCACTAAAGTCTGTACATGATTTTCCATTATCTGGTAAATCGGTTGTTACACTACCTGATTTTCTTGGAGCATCAATCCGCACTAAACCATAACAGTACCTAAACATAAAGTGCATATTAGTTACTTTGCTGGTTACTGTGATTTTTACAGTCCCTGCCTTTTTGGCATGTACTGTTCCTTTATTGCTTACTATGGCTGTTTTTTTATTGGACGATTTCCAATTCACTGCTTTAGATGCTTTGGACGTTTTCACTTTCAGGCTATACTTTTGTCCCACATACATTTGTTTTTGGGTTACATTTAAATTGATTACATTTGTCTTTTTTTGTGCTGCCTGTATGGTTGCTGGCTGCATGGACAGATTTGTTGCTGCCAGTATCATAACCATTACCAGTGCAAAAAATCCTTTTGTTTCTTCAATTTGAATTCCTCCTTTTTTACGTCTAATATTAACACTTCATAAGACATAAAAAGGTTGCAAAAAAAATTAATTTTTTATTATGCAATATCACTTCTACAAATATGCGAAGGACACAGGCAATCTTTGGTTACTAAATCAAAGGAAATATCAAATGTAAAAGACATAAGGTAATATAGGTTTATAATATGGACAAAGGAAATATCCAAACTATATTACTGATTTCCTATAAATATCATAAATATCTATTTGTCTATCACAAAATATATCCTCTAGTTGACTAATTCCATTTTTATCCGCATATAATGCTTCTGATTCTGAAATAGGAACTGCTAATAGCCATTCGACTATTTTATCATCAAATCTCTTAAATTTATATTCATCCCATAAAAACGGTCTTACAAATAGTATATGTTTCATTTCAGTATCGCCTAAATACAATGATATTACATTATTATATATAACTCCGGGATAACATTTATAGTTTGTATTTATAATATTAAAAGAACATGTCGCTAACATATTTTCAACCATATTTGCTCTCGCATCACAGGCAAATAGAAATTCAACTCTCAAAGGCAAATCATTAACTTTTAAACCAATACTATGATCACTTGTTCCAATAGTTGTATATAGATTTACTCCTTCTTCTGGTATATCTTCCAGTTTAACAATATGAACAGCTGTATCTTCTTTTTTATCAGCATATCTGCTTATTTGGGGTATCCCCCCCACAATACCAATAATATGCTTTAATAACTCCTTCTTTTGTAGTTTTGTAAGCACTTTTCATATCCCTCCATTTTTTAATATCAAGTTTTAGAATCAACTAAACTCAAACTGGATACTAACTATTTCTCTTTAACATGATAAATATAACATTTTTCTCAATTATTCTTTTTTGGATATCATATTCATGATATGTTGTTATACTTTTATCCCCCAAAAATTTTTCTGAAATAATCCAAGTATCAATACCATGCGATTTTTTATCCATTTTCCAAAAATCTTTGTCATAATCAAACAGAATTTCTCTACCAATTGCAATTAAATAGATATCCTCTATGATATTCTTAAATATTAATTGTAATAAATCGTTCATTATATCATCATAACATTCATCTCTTTTATTAAACCAAATTTCAACATTATAGCAATTTCTAGATATAGCTTCTATATCTAATCCTTTAGAGCCATCTACCATTTGTTCTGTTATTAAAATAATTTTACTTTCTGCATATTTTATAACAGTGTCTATATCAAATGAATCTAATTTGGATACATTTTCATAGCACCAATTATCCATCATTTCAATTTCTTCGGATAGATTCTCATTATTCGGTATATTTTTCATATATTCATATAAATTAATGATGTGCTCTTTGTTTTTTATAATGCAAGAAATTTCTAATACTTCTCCCATTTCAAGCCTCCCTTCCCTACTGTATTCCTATATGTATATGATATAGAATATCACTTATTTTTTCAAATCTTTTTCCATACTCTTTTTGTTTTCTGTTCTCCTACACTTTCCTCTTCACATCAAACTTCTATCTCTATATCTTCAATTACTTTCTTTGCTGTTTTGGCAACTACTAGTGCCTAAAAGAAAGCTGATTCTATCAATAGTATATGGAATTGCCTTTTGTATATTACAAACTATCAGGACAAACTATCAGGATAAACGCATGAGTAAATAAACTGTGAACATTCTGTAAACAAATATCAAATTGAATGTTCTCTGAGGCGTTTTTGGAAGACAAAATTGATAAAATCAGGATAATATGCAAAAAAAACGCTCACAGAAGTGATTTGTTCACAATTTGTTCATTCATGCGTTTGTCCTGGACAAACTATTAGCTCTCCTTGTTTGTCATTAAAGATTATGGTACAATGAAATTAGAGCAACAAATAAAAGGGAAAACAGCAAAAAGTGATTCTATTATGATGAAAACAGAAATTCAAAAAAGAAATCTTTGAGTAGCAATATAACTTATTATTGTATATCAAAGAATTGAATAGAGATAAATCAAAGTTTGTGGAGGAATTTAAATGATAGTTCGAGCCTATGAAAAAAAGGATTTGAAATCAATGATTAATATATGGAATGAAGTTGTGGAGGAAGGTATTGCTTTCCCTCAAGAAGAATTAATAGACAATATAACAGGAGCTGATTTTTTTGCATCTCAAACTTATGTAGGTGTTGCAGAAGACGAAAATAACCATGTTATATGTGGACTTTATATACTGCATCCTAACAATATTGGTCGGTGTGGACATATTTGCAATACAAGTTATGCTGTTAGTTCTGGATATAGAGGTCAGCATATTGGCGAACAGCTTGTTCTTGACAGCCTATGTCAAGCAAAAAAGCACTCATTCGCAATATTACAGTTTAATGCAGTGGTTGAAAGTAATATCCATGCAAGGCACTTATATGAAAGGCTTGGATTTGTTCAGTTGGGAACTATTCCAAATGGTTTCAAAATGAAAGATGGGCATTATGAAAATATTTGCCCTTATTATCGTGAGTTATAAATTCTGGTTTGTCTATCTGTAAAATCAGATTTTGCCCTAGTATCTCTAATTAATCTTATGGGCAGCTCACCTTTGGTGAGATCCATTTCAATTAATTTAAAGACCATATTCATTTTTTAGGTTGATGGACATCCTTCATGGAGACATAATCAAATTAATTAAAGGATGAAATTTTTCCTTATCCCAATTACAATTAAACACTAAAAAATTGCACGATTACATAATCATCTTGGATAGGTACCGTGATTCCAATAAATTGAAGTGTTTCAAATATCTGGTCACATTCTTTAAAATCAGGATATTCTGAATAAAATCGTCGATTTAATTTATCACGTTTAATCAAAGGTAAAAGCCCCTCTTTTTCATAATAGTACAAAGTATCTTTTGTAATTCCCAATTTTTGTGCTGCTTCATTCGTTGTCTAACTCATATTGCCACCTCCTAATAAGGATAAACTGTGGTGTACACTCCATGTCAATATAATTTATTAAAAACATAAAAAAAGAGTCTAAAACATATATTTAACAGATTTGGGGATTAACTCTAAGAATATATCTATTTAAACTTTCTACATCTTATTTAGTTTCTTGACTTGTATTTATTAAAATATCGCTCATAATTCTTACAGCATTTTCTGGATATCCAATATCATCATAAGGGATAGAATAAATCTCCTTTCCATCAAGTATAAATCTTAAAGTATACTTGTTTAGACTTTTTTCAATATGGTTATACACCCTTCTGCTTTTGCGGATAAATCTATCAATTGCTTTATTTCTTGGAATTATCCATTTAGAATCAAAATGCTCAACAATTAATGTATCAAACTCCTTGGGAAAACTTGGTTCAAACGTTTCTCTTATTAGTATCGTAAAATAATATAAACCATATTTTTGATACATCTCACCATTTAATGCAGCCTGTTCACATTCTTCCTTGATTCGTTTACTATCATAGTATTCAATATGTACATCTTTATTGTGTTCTAACATACTAGCAAGAATCCATGGATTAATTCCACACCATCTGCTTCCATAACCAAAATCCCAGTCTATAAACATTTCATCATTTGTAGCAATACAGCCTTTTCCATGAAGTATGTATTTAATGCCATTTACTTCAAATTCCGTCCCCCAATGTGTCTCCTTATATTTCCAAAACTCCTCTTTTGATTTTAAATTTAGTCCCTCTAACATTTTAGTACATACATTGTTAACATTTTCTATGTATTCCATTATAATTACTCTTAATTTTTCTTTCATGAAACCTAATCTTCCTTGCATTATTTTAATTTGCCAGTCTACCATCCAATAAATTCTTAAAGTATTCTTACATAAATACCAGCTTTTAAAATTTTCCCAAGTTGAGACTTATATATATACTTGATAGATACTCTATCATATCCTAATTGACGAAATGCCACAAATCTATGATGACCATCAACAATTAATGCCTCATTATAAATTCTCACCACCCAAAATCAGGTTCAAAATCATATACGCAACCAAGATTACAAAGTTTTATTTTTACTGGCAAGCTATTACTTATTAAAATAATTTCCAAATTGCTAGATTTACTATCCTTATCCACTTGTGCAAGAGTATATTCTTTTCCCTCCTTGTAACTATCTGCCAATTTCATCATCATAATTGCCAACTTTTTTAAACCTTCATAATTAACTTGAAAACGAATCTCGTAAAAGTCTCTTGTAATATCCTCATAACTCTTATTATACAATGATATATCAACAATATTTCTAAATCCTAATTCATATTCTTCCATGAAACTATCATCCACAGGAGGTAATATTTCAATACACTTTTTTGTTTTAGAACTTAAATCTATAGAATTCCTATCTGCATATCTCAATTCATCATCATAATCCAAAGAATTAACATCGAAAATTAATGTTGGACTACTTGCTGTCAAATAAAATCCTACAACTTGATTTCCAGCAGGAATTCCGCCTAATGGATCTGTACATACATACAATTTTCTATTTTTATCAATATCCTCATACATCCATACTAGATTTTTTGCAAATCCTATCAGTGCTTCTTTGCTAAAAGAAATTTCAACCATATCCACTGTTTCAATATTTTTTCCTTGCACACTTACTTTGGCAAATTCACATGAATCTACATTAGCATTTAAATCAATTATCATATCTTACCTCCTAATGGTTATTAAATATACTTCTTGATGGTATATATATTATCATCTGTTATTGGTAATATGTCTCCTGCATCATCCACATAAATATGTAAATCATACACAGTTCGTCCCTTTGTTGTTTGCACTTCAAAATTCCAATGATTTCCCCTTGGATCATTATGATTAAAAGCTCCATAATCTCTTCTAAATAAAATCTTATAATCATCATTCAATTTATACTGTTTCATATAAGGCTCCATTTCTCCTGTTGTTAAATTTAATTTGTATTCTACTTCAGCATTCTTTAATTCATTTAATATTTTCTGTCTATTAAATAAACTATTATTCTCTATATTAACCTTATTATTTAGGGGACAATCATTATGCACCAGCACATCTCTCTCTGACACATAATAGTTATGGCAATCCTCCACAGAAAGATTATACACCTTCACCTGCTCTGGCAGTTTTTCCATCCAGACATTGGTTATCTTTTCTGGTTCTCCCGTTCTGCAACGGACTATATCTCCTACATGAATATCCTCTGCCTTTTTCCAGCCCTCCCCTTCCAGCCATATTGCGTGGTCTTCTGTGGTATGTATTTCCTCATTCCCTATATATACATGATACAGAATATCATTTGTTTTTTCAATTCTTTTTAATACCTTTTTTAACTTCTGCTCTCCTGTACTTTCTTCTTCACACCAAACCTCCTCTCCTTCTTCGATTTCTTCTATGGCCTTTTTTCCTGTTTTGGTTTCTACCAGTGTGCCTGCCAGAAAACAGCTTCTGTCCGGGCTGCATTTATTCATCCGCTCTGTTAACTCCACCACATCATCTGTCATCTGGGCATTACTTCTTTCTATTGCTGCATTCCTTTTTGCTGCTGCTCCTAATGATGCCAAAGCAACTCCCCAGCTTACTTCTGTTGCCATTATTCCCATAATGTTCTGGTTCCCACTTTCGATTTCTTCTTTCATTTGTCCCAGTGCTTTTGGGGTATTGGCTAACTCTTCCATAAATATATCTGGTTCCTCCAGCATAAACGGAGTTTCTAATATTCCCTCCAGAAAGTTGAGGCTTCCCCTTACAAATGCACCTGCTGAACTCAGCATGGAATACCTGCTTTGTCTTTGTCCTGTAAATCCCATCCAGAAATCAGCTTTCCCATTCCCCATTTTTGTTATGCTAGATGAATCCTCTCTTTCTATCCTATCTATCTCTTCCTGTGCTTTTTTATTTAGCCATTCATCGAATTTTCGGAATATGTCTTTTCTTATGCTGAATTTTTTCTCCCATGAACGGTTCTTTATGTTCTCCATCTGTTGTTCTTCTACTGTCAGTCCATTGGGTAAAACCTTATCCTTGTAGAGGTAATTCTCAAATTTTGTGTAGTGGGTCTTTTCTTTTTCCATCTGCATTTTTATTTTTTCTTCAACAGAAGGATAAGTGGTGGACTTGTTTTCTTCTTTTTTATCTGCCATAAGTTCCCCCTATTCTATGATGCATATTTCGTTTTCTGCCTGCTCGTCCAGTTCAATTCCTGCAAGCTGGTTTCGTTTTATCCTGCATTGTTTCATACTGGTATGGATAAATTTACAGCCACTAATGTCTGCCTCTGTAAAATCTACTCCATCTAGAAAACTTTTGTAAAATGTTACATTCTTTAAATTGCATTCTACAAATTTCACTGATTGGTATCCTCTTATTCGGTAGTTATTGATAAATCTTTTTCCACTTTCAAAGAATGCCATTTCAAAAACAGAATTCTCCAGGTTTACATGATGCCATTCTGTCTCCTGCAGAAAACTCTCTTTTATTACACTTCCTGCCATCTGGACATTCTCAAATACCGAACCTCTGAGATCCATTCTATTCCATGTTCCTTCTCTTACACTTGCATTTTCCCAAAAACTGTCACTGCATTCCTTGTTGGAAAATTCCATGCCGTCCAGTCTGCATCCCCGAAAATCCTGCTCATTTAATGCTTTCTCTCTTCTTATCTTCTTTTTTATCTCATTTCCTTTTTTCTTTTGATTCTCTATGTACAATATCACTGGCGGCTCATAGTACTCTCCAATCTGTACCTGGAAGTACTCTTCTTTTTCTATCTCTTGAAAGGATGGAAGTAACAGCCACTCCCTCCGATACTGACGCAGTAGGGAAAACCATATCTCCAGAAATCCACCAGATTCTTCTAACAAAAAACGCTTTATGTCCAGTCTGCTGATTTTTCCTATATACTTAAGTGACACCTTTTCCAGTTCCTGCCATACCTGTCGGAATTTCTCCATAAAACAGGATACATCTATTGTTCCCAATGCATACTCCTGTCCAAAGTATCCCTCTTTCCCATAACCATACACCGAAAATATACCTTGCATGGATATATGAATTTTACTGTCCATTGAATGCTTTTTACTTTATTTTTTACTTCATTTTCTATTTTCTTTTGATTAATTACATACAATATCATGGATGGTTTATAATATTCTCAAATCTGCACTCAAAAGTACTTTTCTTTTTCTATCTCTAAAAAAGATGGAAGTTTTATAGAATACAATGTTCAAAATTTAAACATAAAAAAGTCACTAGATTTTTACATCTAATGACCTTTTTACATATTTTAAAAATATGTATGCATTACTTATTAGATATTTCTTCATAATAGTTTCTTGGATTTTGACAAAACTTATTTGCATTGGACCTTTTCATTAGCTCTATAATTTCTTCCATATTGGGCGGATAAATTTTATTTTTATAAAAAATCATTCCATCCATCTCTTTTGTATAATCTAGTATCTTCCTCAACATTTCTTTTGATAAAGACCTTAAATCTAATCTACAACTTACCTCTTCTACCAAATCATTTTCATAGAAAAATTGAATACAAGTTTCATCATCTTTCCTATATTGGACTATATCTGTTGTCCAACTTGTTTGCTTTTCTAAAAAGTCAACTTTCTCTACAGATATACTTTGTTTCCCCCAAGATAATATATTCTCACTATCTAAATGAATATCTGCGTCTACATTCTTCTTAGGTATTATAGTCAAATTGCCATATTGCCATTTTTAATCCCCCTAATCAATCCTGAATAAATGTTTTATGTATCTTTTCAATGCCAGATCAAAAATAAGATAAATCATAAGCATTAATATAATATATAATTATCTTATCTTTAAACTCAACCATATCAATCATATTATTAAGCCCCTCTAAAAATACTTTTGACTCAGGCAACTTTCACACCAATCTTTATAAAGTACTGTTCTGAATATCTAATAATACTTCTTCAGTGAATTCTTTAATGTCCTCATCCGATATTCTTTTATATTCTTTCTCTAAAATATTAATCACTTCCTCTTTCTTTATATTATTTAATGCCAATTGTGCTATTGCAGTTATTGTTGCTAATTTAATATCTTCATCCTTCAATTTCAATAAATTAACTAATGGATTAAACAAACACTCAGATGGAAAATTCGATGAAATTTGAATTCCCCAATATTTCACACCCTCATAGGTACTATCTAATGCTTTTAATATATGTGGTAACACTATTTCACTATCATACATTAAAATAACATCCTCTACCATTTGGTATACACCCAATCCATCTTTTCCTCCAAATGAATTCAAAAATAATGGAACACATTGCTCATCAGGATTATTAATGAAGTATTCTCTAACTTCTTCATATTCCTTTATTTCATTTTCTTTTATTTCGTCATCATTTGGCATAGGTTGATGTTCCTTTAAAAAGGACAACGCTTCTAGTTTTGTAATCATTTTTCAAATCCTCCTAACACTTTATTTTGTTTAATCAATTCATTTAGTTGTGCATTAATCGAACTTCTACTGTACCCACGTTCTTTTAACAGTACTCTTAATTCTGCAATATCAGCAGCCAGATGCTGTCTATTTGTAAGACCTCTTCTTAAACTTCCATATGTTTTTGTATCTAAATGAATATCTTTTCTAATGTTAATTGTAATTCCTTTACCATGAGAAACTGAGCTTACCGCATCTTGAACGACATGGTGTGGTGTATGTGTTTTATTTAAGCCAGTTTTTTTATTCCAATATGAAGATTTACTATATGTTCCAACATATAAATCTTCCCCTGGTTTAGCCAATGGTAATTCATTAATCTTTAATGTTGAAGTACTACCACTCTCTATATTAACCTTATTATTCCTCGGACAATCATTATGCACCAGCACACCTTTCTCTGACACATAATAGTTATGACACTCCTCCACAGAAAGGTTATACACCTTCACTTGCTCTGGCATTTTTTCCATCCAGATGTTGGTTATCTTTTCTGGTTCTCCCGTTCTGCAGCGGACTATATCTCCTACATGAACATCCTCTGCTTTTTTCCACCCCTCCCCTTCCAGCCATATTGCGTGGTCTTCTGTGGTATGTATCTCTTGATTTCTTATATATACATGATACAGAATATCATTTGTTTTTTCAATTCTTTTTAATACCTTTTTTAGTTTCTGTTCTCCTATATCTTCTTCTTCACACCAGACCTCTTCTCCTTCTTCGATTTTTTCAATGGCTTTTTTTCCTGTTTTGGTGGCTACCAGTGTGCCTGCAAGAAAACAGCTTCCATCTGGTGCACATTCATTCATACGTTCCACTAACTCAGCCATTTCATCTGACATTTGGGCATTACTTCTTTCTATGGCAGCATTCCTTTTCGCTGCTGCCCCCAATGCCGCTGTGGCAACTCCCCAGCTTGCTTCTGTTGCCATGATTCCCATGATGTTCTGGTTGCCGCTTTCGATTTCTTCTTTCATCTGCCCAAAAGCCTTTGGTGTATTGACTAACTCTTCCATAAATACATCTGGGTCTTCCAGCATAAATGGTGCTTCCAATATCCCTTCCAGAAAGTTGAGGCTTCCCCTTACAAATGCACCTGCCAGACTGTCTTGGGAATATCTGCTTTGTCTCTGCCCCGTAAATCCCATCCAGAAATCTGCTTTTCCATTTCCCATGCCTGTCTGTCTGAATGGATCGGTTTTCTGTGCTTCTTCGATTGCTTCCTGTGCTTTTTTATCCAGCCATGCATCAAATTTGCGGAATATGTCTTTTCTTATGCTGAATTTTTTCTCCCATGAACGGTTCTTTATGTCCTCTATCTGTTGTTCTTCTACTGTCAGTCCATTGGGTAAAACCTTATCCTTGTAGAGGTAATTCTCAAATTTTGTGTAGTGAGTCTTCTCTTTTTCCATCTGCATTTTTATTTTTTCTTCAACAGAAGGATAAGTGGTGGACTTGTTTTCTTCTTTTTTATCTGCCATAAGTTCCCCCTATTCTATGATGCATATTTCGTTTTCTGC
>JAAVHR010000103.1 GCA_014799595.1 Clostridiales bacterium
AGTGCGAGCTTGCTCGCATTTGGCGACTGCCGCGAGGGTCAAATACCCCGCCCCTTGGGGCGAACTTGCTAAAAAGAAGCTAGGTCATGCCCCGTAGCTTGCTGCGGGGTATTTGACTTGCCTTTTAATTAAACAACATCATTTTGTTATCTTTACCTTTTTCCCCAAGCCTTTGTTCTTAAATAATTTTTTATATGCTGCAAGTTTCTTCTTTGGTACCTTTATCACTGCATTTGCTTTAATTCCTTTAAATGCATTATTCCCAATCTTTTTTATCTTGGTTGACTTTACTTTGATAGTCTTTAGGGATTTACAGCCCTTAAATACATTATTTTTAATTTGCGTTACCCCACTTCCAATTGTTACCTTTTTTAATTTGGTACAACCTTGAAATGCAGATTTCCCAATCGTCTTCACATTGTTACCTACAATCACAGAAGCTATCTTTGTATTCTTAAATGCACTTGCTAATATCCCTGTTATACGGAATGTCCTTCCTTTATACTTAATTGTTTGGGCAACTGTCACATTCTTTTGATTTTTGTTCAATACCTTTTTAAGTGATGCTTCGCTATTACCAGTTATCTTATATTCATAGTTCCCAATTTTTATACATGTGCCTTTCCTAATTACTTCTGAATCTGTTTTCTCTCCAGACTCTTCGGAACTCCCTTCATTCACATTCCCATCCTGATAAATTTGAAAAGTTTTTGTCAATTTCCCTGAATAATTACCTGTTCCAATAATGGTAAGAGTTGCTTCCCCAGAGTTAATATTATCTGCATAAGTTATTGTATAATCTTTTTCCTTCTCCAACACCTGATTATCGTCTTTCACAATTGGAAGAGGTGTTANCTCTTTTCCTGTATATTTTTGTGATGCTATATCCTCTACATAAATATTCTCTAATGATTTTGGTGTAATCTGAAATTCAACAGAATATGTTCCACTATACATACCTATCCCTGTTACTGNGACAACTGCTGTTCCCACATTTATATTATCAGAATAATTCACTGTATAATCTGTTCCCTCTTGCAATACCTTACCCATACTCTGAACAACCACAGGAGGCTCTATTGATTTTCCTGTGTAGCTCTGATTATTAATTGGATCAATCAGTAACTCTTCTGGNTCGTATGCCTTCCATGTAATTCTTCCACCATAATTTTCGTTTATTATCTCACTCCATGTAGGATTATCCTTTGGATAATAAACCGTTGCCACCAAATTGCCAAAAACATTTTCTCCGAATTCTGGTGCATTTCCACAAAAATATACAGCCTTTAAGTTTATACAGTTCTGAAATGCCCCTCCTTCCAACACTTTCACACTTTCTGGTACTATAACAGAAGTAAGTCCATCAATACTGTTCATCGCAGATAAACCAACTGTTTTTACTGTAGATGGGATCATATATTCTCCGGATTTTCCAGGCGGATAAGCAATCAGCCGTTCCTGTGCCTTATCAAACAAAACGCCATCCCGGCTTGAGAAATATTGGTTTTCTGCATCAACCTTAATTTCTTTTAATTTCCCACACCAATAAAACAGATCTTGTCCAATTTTCTGTACAGATTCTGGTATTGTTATACTGGCAATTTTATTATAATTAATTCCATAAGAAATGGCTCTATCATCAATCGCAGTAACCCTTTTTGAGTTAATTNCCAAAGGTACTATCACATCTTGTTCCAAACCATCATATTGTGTCAAAGAAACTGTATCCTCACTTTCTACACTATATGACCACCCTTGTACAGTTTTTTTAATAAAATATGGTCTTGGTGCCTTTTGTGCATAGCCTGCTTCTGCTATGTATGTTTCTCCACCTATCATAACAGCAACATTTCTATGTCCCGTTCCTGCACCCAGATCGTTTATGGCAATACGTACATATGCTTCCAATCCTATCAGTNTGCACATATATATAATGGCATTNGTACTCGCCCAGCAATCACCACCCTCTGCTACAATCAAACCCGGATAATCGGAACGTTTTACACTATAATCATACGCTGCTACAAAAGCACAAATAACCTCCAACTTTTCATAGTCAGACATAGAAGNATCTATATTCTGTTCCAAATACAATTTCATGATATGCTCTGCATAATATCGTCCGTACTCTACTAAATTTACACAAATATCATAAGTTTGGTTTCCTTTTTTTAACCGAAGCATGGTTTCTCCGAAATCATATGAAGTTGTTACCTTATCTGCCGTATCCGCATTTCCCCATGTTGTGCCTACATTACCATTCCAATACATAGTAGTTGCCTTGGGAGAAATATATCCGCTATTATTCACTGTAACACTATTTCCGCTGACCACAGATACAGTAGCATCCGACAAATCCAATTGATAACCGNACATAAAATTCTCTGGCATCACCAAATAGGATTGATATGCATCCTGTANTACATACAAAGTGATATGTGATGGTATCTTCGTTCCCTCCAGATATTCCACATTCTCNGGTTCCGGTTTTCCTGTCGGTTTTTNTACNGAAGAAGCNGGATGTTTCGCTATAATGTTAAATATTCTATTTGTCTTATTAAACTCNCCTTCATATTCTCCAATTCCCACTATCTTAGCAACTGCTGTTCCAACNTCAATATTACATTCATAAGATACTGTATAATCCACATCCTGAANCAATGTATATTTTCCGTCTGTTATTGTTACAGCAGGTCTTTTTTCANTTCCATCATAATAATATTCCTCTGCCTCTAAAGTAATCTCACAATTATAAAAATATTTNGGTTCCTTGACTTCTTTTTTTCCCGCCTGTTCCACAATTTNGTAAGGNACTTCATTTTCAATTGCATATTTTTCTGCGTAAGATCCCTTTTCACAATGAATAGATTGGTTTTCTATAAAAGCATAACAGCCTATTTCTGTTACCGAATCAGGTACAGAAATAAATTCCTTTCTACAACCAAGAAATGNNCTATCCCCAATTTTNTCCAATCCTTCAGGTAACAAAATATATCCGCCATATGATGATGGGCTCANNGCTTCCCGAAATGCTTCATNTCCAATTTCTTTTAANGAATCTGGAAATTNTACGGTGTCGAGTGCTGATTTTTTGAATGCAGCTTCTCCGATGACTGTCAATGTATCNGGAAAAGAAACCTCNTTTAANTTTNTCATATTCTCAAAAGTCATAATTCCAACCTCTGTGATCCCTTCTCCTATTACTAAAGACTTAATATCATCCTTGTAGTCACTCCAAGTAATTTCNGTTAATTCTATTACTCCTGTTCCATTCAAAACCAACTGACCNCTATAGCTTAGTGTCCATGTAATATTGTCNCCACACTCTCCTGTTGCCAGATATTCTGATGTAACGTCTGCCTGTACTTTATCCGNCAAATTTATTCCTGTTATGAGCATGGAAAAAGTAAGTACAATTGCTAATATTTTTTTCTTCATTNCCAATTCCCCCTTTTCATATACTATCTGTAACTATTCAGAACCATGAACNGTTATATTTTTTTTACAGTAATCGTTTTGTTGCCATATTTTTTAAATAATTTTTTATAAGCACTCACNTTTTTTGCTGGTACTTTAATGACTAATTTTTTATGAATTAGTAAAAACATTTATACGCTTAATNATATCCCCCTTTCATTTTATTTATATTGACATATAACGAAGCAGGTGTATAAGTCTGCCNTTTATATACCATTTCATTCAGGATTCTTTAACGGTACATAACAATCTTCTATATAAATCCCAACCACTTGTCTGGTATTTATTGCCTTTTTAAACTGGCTTACATACTTGTGAAACACTTTCCCCTTCTTTTCATATTCTGTAATACTGCTGCCACTTGTAAATGTTTCTTTATCCGAGTCAGGGCTATCCACTACTATTTCGCTTCCGTCAATCATTTTCAGNCGTACAGTAATCCGTGTATCAGAAATATGCAGCTTATCAATGGGTACATTTGAAACATCAGAAATCACTGTTAAGCCCAAAGGGAGCAATTTGATTTTTTTAATTGCTGCTGTTGTATCCAGAAAGGAGTATCTACTGTCCTCTGTGCCTTTTACTGTAATATCTCCCGAAACGGTATAGGAGGAAGTAAAAGAAACACTCCACATTCCCTCTACCAACATCTGGGGATTATCTCCATAAGGATCGTCAACCAGATTATTAAAAAATACTGTAACCTCTTTTCCCTCCTCAATTTGCTGGGCTGTAGATATATTAACAACATAAGTTGCCACATTTTTCCTACTCTTTAAGACTTCAAGAAGAGTACAATCCCGTGCCCCNGGTAACACTTTTGATATGTTATAATTGGAACCTTCACAAAATCCAAAATANTCAAAAGTAATCTTCTTCTTAAATTCTACCTCAGGTGGTGCTGTAATCTTTACCACAACATAAATATTTTGACTATCCATTATATGTTCCTGTAATTCAATCATCAAATCGGGTTTACTAATTGCTTCTTTCTTTTCGCTCTCCACACCCATTTTCTGTGATTCTTCCTTATTCATTCCTAAAAAATCCATAACTGTCTGCTTAAAGTTTTCAAGAAAGCTCGCTTGTGCTACTTCTATATTGGAAAAGCACAAACGGCCTATTATTAATAAACAAAGTACTGCCATAACTATTGTTACTTTCACGAAAGACTTTTTCTGTGGAGCTGAGACACTATCTTCTTGAATTGTTTGTAGGATTTCATCCACTCTTTCATGATATGTCTCAGGAATCTGAAATTCTTTTGATAACTTTTTTACTTTTTTATCAAATTTTCTCATTTCCATTCCCCCTTTCTAACAGTTCTCTAAGCTCCCTTTTCCCTCGATTTAATCTGGATTTTACTGTTCCAATAGGAATATTCAGCACATCTGCTATATCACGAATTGATAATTCCTCATAGTAAAATAACACAACAACTAACCGATACTCCTCTTTCATTCCCTGCAAAACATCCCATAACTCATCATAATGTGCCAAAACAGGTTTCAACAATGTCTCTACTGTTTCGTCACCTGGTAAAATCAGCCGTTTTTTCTTTATTTTCAAAGCTTCATTCTTTGTAATGGTAAGCATCCACGGTTTAAATTTATGAAAAAATCTTATTTGCCCCATATTCTCGTATGCCTTTAAGATTGCATTACTGACAGCATCTTCTGCATCTGTTTCATTTTTCAATATAGCAAACGCCATAATATACAAATTATCTCTATACTTATTGATACACTCACAAAATTTTCTTATTTCCATAAGATAGTCCTTTCATCCCTCAGCAATTGGATTCTATTCTGTTTATTCGCCTTTTAATTGTACTCCTTCTATATATAATGATACTTCAAAAAGCAAAAAGGTTCCCACATTTTGATTTAATTATAGTCGTATTACGACTATTCTTCAATTTAAACCTTAGTCCTTTTTTATAATTATAAATAAGAAATTATGAATTATTTTAAGGGGGATTTTTATGATCAAGAACGAAACAAAACAACCAACACGCACCCGACGTTCTACGCTTTCCACACAGCTAACTATCCGGATTGTATTATTTGTTGCAGTTTCTGTCGTTATTATGACTGTATATAGTATATATACCATTCAAAATAGTATTACAGAACTATCTATGACTGCTTTGACAGATGAAACAGAAAGCTGCGTAAACAGTCTGGATATTGGTTACTTGTGCGAACAAGGTAGTAATCACCTCACGGTTGAATGCCGTAAAAGCACGTTTAATTATTGTTGATGTAATTATATTGGCTCTTTTAGTTGTCTTCACTATTTTTTTAATCCGTCATNCCACAAACCCTATAGCTGGATTGACAAAAATTATTACAAAAATAACAGATGGTGACTTTTCGCAAGAAGCAGCAAGAGCAGGAGAAGCTGGTAAAGGGTTTGCTGTTGTTGCTACAGAAATAGGTAACCTTGCAAATATGAGTTCTGAAGCTACTATGCAGATTACAGATTTAATTCAAAAAATCAGCCAACAGGTAAAACTAAGTATCGAAAGAACAGAAGCAACGGTTTCTGATATACAGGAAAGTAATGTTCAAGTAGAAGAAACAAACAAAAATTTTAGAGAGATTTCCGGCTTGGTTTCTAAAACTATGGTTTCTATTGATACTGTAACAAGTAAAATTAATGCTCTTGATAATGTAGCAACCAGTATGGCCGCCGTTACTCAGGAACAATCTGCCAGTACAGAAGAAATGCTTGCTACAGCCGAAGATTTGTATGNNCAATCTGCAGCAGTTGCAGAACGTTGTTCTAATGTCATGGACACTGCACATCACTTAAATGATTATGCAGAACAGATGAATGAAAAAATGCAGCAATTCCACTTATAAAAGAATCCCTCCAAAACATCTAACAACTGTTTTGGAGGGATTTAAGTTTTATATTAAGTTTTATANTTTGTTTATTAAATTATTACATCTTTTTATCCATTCTTCTTCCCTTCTTTCCCATTCCTCAGAAGACAAATCAAAATCATCAAAAAAAGTCTCTGCATTTATAACCTCTCCACTTTTATCTGTGAGTGCTAATGTAGTGGATGGTGTGCCAAAAGCTAAATAAGGACACATTTTGTTTGATGTTTCGTCATATTTTAAGCAATTTAGGCTAATATTANCAATACCAAATTTACAACACTCTAGATTATTTACTTCTTCTTTTGTTTCCTCAAACCAATACATACAGTTCGCTTCTATTAATAAATGNTTCATTTTTATATTTCCTTTCTTCTATTNGTTTNNCAAAGAGATTGTCCACCATTATTATATATGCTATACTATTAATATTGGTTTNGCTATTTATTGGTAACAGTTCAGCCAAAGACTGAACTGTTACATTTATTGTTACTATTTTTTCACTTATTATAGCACTTTGCAAAGGAGAAATAAAGATTGAAGAAAAAAAGATTTCGCAACAAAATAAAATATCAATGGCTNNTAACAGANNTATTNGTATTTATTGTCTGCATACTCCTTGCAGATAGAATTGCAGCATTTATAGGATTTCCTTTTTTATTACAGGGACTTCGTGTATTTGGAAATTCTTTCTATGATCTCTTCCATAGCAGAGAATCCATCAGCCAATTAACTATGCTCGCAGTAATTATATTAACAACAGTACCTATATTATTTTTAATTGTGGTTATAACTTTATTGCTAACATTTCCTATTATAGCTATATACCTTGGAATTCGATCTGCAGTAAGAAGAAACCAGTTGGCAGCAATTACTTTTGAATCCATTCAAGATATAGAATATTTTAGAGACGCATGGAAGGATATGTCGCCAGCCACTATAAGTCTTCTGATGAATCTAAAAATCGAAAGGGAAAAAGATAAAATAGCTACTCTCTTGAGTTTGGAGCAAAAAAAGTGTCTTATATTGGAAGATGGTTTAATACAATTAAGAAATGTACAAGATACCATAGTTACAGATAGCGAAAGAAAAATGCTTAATATTCTGAAAACAGGCCGCATGAATAATAGAAAGATGAGTGAATGGGAGCAAACATGTATAAATGAAGCAGTCAAAAACGGATTTATAAAGTACAATAAAGATAAAAAAAGATTCTTAATTGGTATTGCCAGATATATTATAGCCTTTATTGTATGTATGATGGCATTTTCCTATTCAGATAAGAATTTTGACAGAATAACTAATGAAATTGAGGAAAAACTAGCACCATATGAGCAAACAGCAACTAAGGAAAATATGACTTTAGATGAAGAAATAAAATTACTGGAGGAACAATTAACAGCACCAGAAATAACACGGATTATGCTATTATTAGCAATTATGATGGCATGTATTTTTGCAATGATTTGCTTATTTATCCTTCCAATTGCTTTTCTTGTGTATATCATTGCATATTTCAAATCAGCACCACGTTTTAAGAGAACCCACAAAGGCAAATTATATACAGAAGAAATTGCTGGCATGAAAAACTTCATTCACGATTTCAGTAATTTAAACCAAGCTGACAAAGAACAACTTGTGTTGTGGGACGAATTTCTAATATATGCAGTCGTATTAGAAGAAAATAAAAAAATAGTATATGAGATAAGTAAAATGAAAAAAATAGATATCTCAAAATTATATGAATACAGTACCAAAATTTAAAGAGCAATTTGATTGTTACTGTTAACTCCTCAAGTGTGAACAATAACTCAGCCGAGACGACCAGTAGCTGGAAGAGAAGAAATTTCTTAAGAATGCATATATGGATTGGAAAATTCAAAATTGATGAATCTTGTGATATCATTATCAATTAAAAAGTGTTTTTTTGTTTACAATTTGTTCACTTATGCGTTTGTCCTATCCTTCCACTCACCATTATTAATATACCCCCGCTTATAAAAAGCGGGGGTATATACTATCTGATATATATTTTTTAATAGCTGTATCAGATATCTTTTTCATTTTTTCTTCGCACTTATGCTCCAGTGAAAGTAATATAAATCCATCCCACGAGTAATAATACATCTATAATAACAATCAATTGATTTGAATAAATTAAGCATTGTCTATACCAAGCATAACGCATAACTTCTTTAGTTTTTTCTACTTTATAATGTTGCTTTGCCTTTACACTTGTACAAATTACAAAAGTTTCTCCATAACAGTCATATATCAAAACATCTTTTGATATTTTTTGTCCTTTTCTGCCTATCAAAACGTCACTATACACGAAATGGTTTGCATTGATTTCATTTTTGGGTAATACTTTTAGGTAATATGCCGTTTTAGATACAGCGTGTCCAAATCGATTAAAAGTAGTTTCTACTTCAATTTCCATTAATGCCTCTACCGTTCCGAAATAACATCTTCCTTTCTTTTGAATTTCTTTTACCTTCTTTCGTTTTAGTACTATATATAAGGCAGTACTAACCACAAAAAACAAATAACAAAGCCCCAATATGGTTGTTGTATACATTGCAAATTCGCTACTTCTCTCACCCACATACAATTCTATCAGTGATATTATTAATATATGTAAAATGGAAAAATATATAAAATTCAAATTTGTATCTCTATAATAACGCATAAATAACCCCTTTTAATTGCATTTGTATGAATAGATGTATTTAAGTTTGTCTAATGTACTAATTGTTTCCTTACAATCATTAATAATTGTATCCCCATCAGATCCTAATTTTTTAAAAAGCCATTTTAGAAATTTCGGTCCCATATCTTGCAATGTAATCATATTCTCCTCTCNAAATTTACGTATCTCTACTAGATTTTCATAACGCTGTACCACTTTTTTTGCCGAATCCTCATAAATTGCATAAACATAAGATCCATCTGAAGCCTTCTCTATGCCGCCTATAATATATCTAAATAAATCATTCCCTAATTCTGTAGCTATACAGGATATTCCACAAAGACGTACGGCATATAGCGATGCATCTGAAACAGGCATAACCAAATTAATAACTGAAATACTGATTTCTATCCAGAATCCAACAACAGGTATTTCTGCAATTGCGGTATGCAATGCAATATTTAAAGTTGCAGACGCGACAGACTCCATAATTTCAAATACTACACTAGCATATCTATTTCTTGCTGCTGTAAGTAATGAATTTGCTGCTTTTTTCAGGTTATCATAATATGCATCTGAAGCAATTACTTCCAATACATATAAATTTTCTTGTATTACTTCTAAGTTCGCCTTTAATTCACAATAATCAGAAAAACCTTCAGCAGCTGCAATTCCCTCTTGTAATATATTACAGGCAAAACCTAAAGTATTAATTTTAGGTTTTGCACTCTTACCTTCTTCAAAAGTGGTTATTGTTCCTCTTACAACAACCTCCTGATTTAAGGAGGCTCTTAATTCATCACTTTTGCTTGCCGCTGTACGAATACTCTCCTGAATCTTGTCATACTGCTCATAAAACTCTGCCTTTGTGAAAGCTTTTCGACTTTTTTCCAGATCTGCCAAAGCTGCTCTTGAATGTTCAATTTGCTTTTCCAAATCAAGAATATAGTCCATTTTTTCACCTGCTGTAATCATTGAAAATATATCTATACGAGCTTCTCCTACTACTTGACTAACTACGTATCCATAACTTTGAATCATTTTTGCATATTCCATTACTTCTTCTTGTTCTTTTGTTGATTCATTTATCTTAGTAAAATAATTAACCAATGCATCTTTATAAATTTCCTGTTCATCATAATTTGATCCATATACATTATTTCCAATCCATGTAAAAATTTGCTTTGATGCACTATTTAAGTACTCTTCTTCATAAATGGATGCATAGTAGTAATCTCCATTCATAAGAGTTTTAATAACACTATCATGCATGATTACATTATTTTTCAATGGATTTGTATGATATGTTACACTCTCTTCATAATCCGTATAAGCATCTGTATCTGAATAAGCTGTAATTGGACTTGAATTTATAGTTATGTATGCTGATTTTCCATATTGTTTAACCTTTACCTCTTCACCATTTTTTAAACCATCTCCATCATAATCATCATTACTTTGTACATCTTCATAAGGAATTCCTGCAAATAATGGTACACCTGTTCCAGTAGTTAATTTTCCTTCACATAACATTTTTGTATGATAATCCGAAATTCCATCATTATTAGAATCTAAACTGTAATCCACCGTTTCATCTTCAATATCATCATATATATCATTTAAATCAGATGAAACAGAGGCATAATAGTATTTTCCTCCCGTTTGTGATGCTATCTGAATTAATTCAGATGTGTTTATCTGACTTCCCAAACCTATTGTGTAGATTTTAGTACCATTAGCTTTAGCTTCTGAAATAATCGTATTCATTGAATATGTGCTACTATTATCAAGCCCATCTGTAATTACAATCATAATCTTATTTCGTGTTTTATCAGAATGTGATGCATATTCCATATTTGCAATATGAATTCCATCTTTCATTGCTGTCATTCCATAAGATCCGACTTTATCAATGGCTTTGGAAATTAAATCTTTGTCATTT
Source organism: Clostridiales bacterium (assembly GCA_014799595.1). GTDB lineage: Bacteria > Bacillota > Clostridia > Lachnospirales > Lachnospiraceae > CAG-411. Next base: position 10,997 of record JAAVHR010000103.1, read on the forward strand.
GTTAATGCTTGCAATAATGTTGCTGTAGTCGCAAACTTCACTACCATTGCACGATCTTTGTCTGCCATTTTTTCAACCATTTTTTTTGATAAGGTAAGTCGCAAACCATTTCTATCATTCTTTGGTGTATCATCGTAACTCATACTTCCAGAAGCATCAATAACAAATGCAAAATCCATTCCATTTTTTTTCTGTTCTTCTGTATAAAATACTATTTCTTCTTCCCATACTTTATCAAATTCTGTTTTATTTAATACAATATATGTTGAAAAGTGTTCTAATGTAGCTGAAACTGCATTTCCTTCAACCTTTTGGTTTTCTAATTCCTCTAAAATTTGATTTTCTTCATTATAATAGTAGATTGCAGGTTTGAATGTATTATCTTTAAATAAATCTTTATCTATATGGAAAGTTACAACAGCCTTATCAAATTTTTCACTAGTAGAAAANTCATAAGCCGTTCCAATATACCCTGGAATCATTTTGTTAATTATTGTATCATTTTCTTTTGCCTTAACTTCAAAATTCTCTAAAGTTGCCAACGTTCCAGTTAATTCTATCTCAGGATATACATTTTCATCATAATCATCAATAATCTTTTTTGAATTAAAGGTATAACTTATTTTTTTATTTCCATCATTCTTAACTAACGGATCAGTACNAAACTTTATTTCTACTCCATCAAGTATACCATCACCATCTGTGTCTTTATTTAATGGATCAGTACCATAAACAAAAATCTCTTCATAGTCATTTAACTGATCTTCATCTGTATCCGCATTAGTTAAATCTGTTCCATATTTTATTTCTTCTATATTAGAAAGTCCATCATTATCATAATCCTTTTTACCATCCTCTTCTGAATTTTCAGATAATGGATTATATCCAATAGACAATTCTAAATAATCATTTAGCCCATCATTATCACTATCGCTTTTATTTATATTAGTTCCAATTTTCTTTTCATTATAATCTGGAATCCCATCATTATCACTATCTAAATCATAATCAATCACTGCAGTATATGTATTTAAATTTCCCTTATTCCATGCAGAGATTTTCACACAATTTAATCCTTTCAAATATTCTTCATAAGATAGAACTACAGAGTAATTCCATAAAGTTGTATAATTCCCTCTCCAAAATCTTAATTTAGTAGAGCCTTCATCTTTTTCTGTTACAACATACTCATATACATATTCTTCTGTTTTATTTTCAACTTTCTTGGGATTGTACATTTTTTTATCTGCACTAGATATCAATACATCATTTCCATTGTTTTCCTCTTTAGATGCATCTGTAAAATTAACATACATTACCGCATCATCATTTTTCCATTGTGTAAATTCTGAAACATCAAGATATACAACATCTCCCGCATGGAAATATTCTTCACTTTCTTCCATAATCTCCCAATGACCATATTCCGTTCCATCCACATAATATGCATTATTTTTATCTCTTCCTCCGGCACTCCATGAATTCCATTGTGTTGTTTTATCCTCAGCATAACGGTTAAAAGTAATGTTATATGCACTTTTAGGAACTTTAACACTCCATGTAGTTTCATCCTTTTGTGTCATCCAATATGCAGTATGCCCATTGCTGTTATCAATTGCTTTGATTTTAGCATTGTCATTTTTTACCCACTTTTCAGCAGTATTATCAATCAAATATAAGGTATCATACTCAGTTGCCGCCTCAGCAGATACAAATTGGCTCAGGTCAATACTTACAAAAACCATAATTATGGTCAAAATACCTGCTAATATTCTTTTTACTTGTTTATTTTTTGAATAAATTTCCATAAATATACCTCCAATCGCATCATAGACACTCTTACCTTTTCATAATTTTGACTATTCTCTTTAAGGTTTCGTAGATTCGTCTTCATTTTCTTCATACTTAATGGTCAGAAAATGCTTTATCTATAGTTCCTTATTTTTTCTCTTTTTGCCCATTTATACAGTCCTTCCATTCTTCAAAACCAGATAGCACTGCTTAACAATGATCGTTGTATTTTTATGTACTTTTATCCAATAAAGCCAATCCTTCTATCGTTTCATTTTTCATAAAGAAACCAACCATATAAAACTTTTCATAACGGTATAAAATACTTTTTGTTTTTTACATGCAACAGGTTCTTCAGTCAATTCTTTAAAGTCTCACCTGCTATGTCAGTCCCTATATTTTTCAACAAATTCCACTTACTGGCTTAATTTTTTATGTATTTTTATTACCCACATTAACATGAGTATTTTTACCTTTAGTAATTTCCACAGAAGAAAATTTGTCTCATATAAAATAAACCTTTCCTTCTTTAATTGTTATTTTATCCTCCTCTCTTAAAACCTTTAATATATTATTATCAAATGTTACCAAAATAAATTAGTATGTATATATTTTATTCTATAAGAAAATTGTTATCAACTAAAAATGTAACATAATTTTTTGTATAATTTTACCAAATTTTAAATAAACATGGTTTAAGAGTAATCCTTTAAAAAATCTGGTTTTATGGTTTCTTTTGAAAATATCCTAAAAATATTTCATCACTAAATATATTATGTACAAAAGATAACCAGAGGAATCTAAAAAAGACATTGAGGATTATATACAGGATAGTTAATTCCAAAAGTTATGTTTGCATACCTGCTTGACTATTTCTTTATTTGCCATATTTTTGAAAATTGATTTCCGTGACTTTTATGTTGACATCTCATTTTTTTTCTGCTAATATGTCATTACACGACATGTCGAGCCACGATATATATCTTACAATTACGAAGGGAGAATATCTATGGCAGATGAAATTTCCAAGGAACTACGAAAAAAATATATTCCTATGACAGAGACCACCTATTACACCTTGTTAGCAGTAATTTCCGCCAGACATGGATATGCAATTATGCAATATGTTAGTGAGCTTACCAATAATCGTATTAAACTTGGTACCGGAACATTGTATACTATGATTGGAAGACTAACAACAGATGGTTTGATTACCCTTATTGATAATGACAGCGGAAAGAAAATCTATCAGATTACAAAATTAGGAATACAATTATTAAATATAGAAACAAACCGTTTGCAAGCACAATTAGAAAATGGCAGAAGTTTACTTGGAGGGATAAAAAATGAGTGATTTATATAAAAAATTTAAGTTCTTTCTGTATGTTTCTAAAGAGCAGAAATGGCTAGAAGAAATGGCATTACAAGGCTATATTCTGGAAGATGTAAAAATGGGTGTGTGTTTTTATTTCCGAAAAGATACTCCAAAACGTATGCTTTATGAATACGACCGTTTTTTCCAGAAAAAGCATCTTTCCAGAGAGGAAATTTTAGAGAAGGAAAATTTCCTGCAAATGGCAAAAGAGACTGGATGGAAGGAAGTCACCCATGACGAAACTCTTACCTACTACTTTACCAAAGAATACGAAGAAGATGGTTTTAATGAATTGTACATAGACGAAGAATCCAAACAACGAAAAGTGGATAAATTCCGTACTCTTTTCGAGACCCAATTAAATCTATTGTTACATCTATCTACTATTATTAGTATTTTGTTATTTATATTTTTACTGTTTATACCAAATAATTGTTTTTCATATATACTCAGTGGCTACCTAATCGTTGTTCTTATATATGTCTCATTTCTTCAATCTTATCTTCCAAAATTTTATAAGGATTTGATGTTATCGAGAGAAGAATTGGAACAGCAGAAAGAAAACATACAGTTAAAAAAATACCGCTTTATCCTTACCTCTAAAAATTTACAAAAATACTTAAAAAAGTATGCCCAAAAAGGTTGGGAATTAGTTTCTATGACTAGCTTTTCCTATGTTTTTCAGAAGTGTAATCCATCTACTGTTGATTATGCGATTGACACCATACCTACGGTAAATGCCCGTAGAAAATCCAATGGTCTGGATAAAGTTCATGATAAAAAAGATTGGATGTGTCATAGTCATGACTGGCAGGCAATGAGTCTTACTTACGCCGAAAGTCATGGTCTGGAATATTTATGTGCCCATGAGAACCGCATTATGATCTATAAAGTAAATGATACCACAAAAGTTCCGGAAGAAATGAGAAAAAATAAAAATCTTTTCATTTCAAAAGCAGCCGTTTATAGTATATATATCCTAGCCTGTGGGATAATAGGATTCCTTATTGGATTCCTTATTGCAGTTATGGAAATTTAACCAAGATTACGATTTCATATAGAAAGGATTGAATCAAATGGAACAAATACAAAACAACAAAAACACTATGAAAAATGCAGGAAGATTATTTTTTATACTTATGATTTTAACAATACCAATTTCTCTGTTATATGGTTTTTTCTTTAATGTTATACCAAAAGAATACCGCTCCCTATTCTCTATCTTAATCAGCCAAGGCTATTTACTTATTAGTGCCCTTATTTATCTTCGGGTAACCAAAACAAAAATGGGCAGGGATTTAAATTTAAAAAAATTTAAAATTTCCAGTTTTCTACTGTCTATACTAGTTTTAATTGCAGCATCACCAATGTCCAGCTTACTAAATGTTGTCAGCCAGTTATTTGCAAAGAATACGATTGGCAATACAATCTTTGACATTAGTGAAAATCTACCAATATGGGCAGGTGTTCTGGTAATTGGATGTCTGCCGGGATTCATTGAAGAACTAATTTACCGTGGGATATTATACTCCGCCTTTAAAAAGCGATCCATTCTTTTTGGCATAATCATTTGCTGTCTCTCTTTTGGACTTATGCATGGAAACTTTAACCAGATTCCCTATGCTATCTACTTAGGTGTAATCTTTACACTTCTGGTAGAGGCAACTGGTTCTTTAGCTTCCTCTATGATTTTGCACATGCTTTTTAATGGAATGAGTACTATATATCTATATGTACTTCCCAAAGCAATCTCTTACCTTGGACAATACTATAAAGAATATGCTGACATGGATTTGAATAAATTGCTCTCTGATACCCCTACAAAAGCAGAACTTCTAATTTCAGCCAATTCCCTTATATTCCCTGCTATAATTGGGTTGATAATTGCAATTCTATTGTTGAGAAAAATTGCAAAAATGAATGGTAATACTCTTAGCTGGCAGGCACTTTGTGAAAGAAGAGACTATGAAAATCCAGAAAAACCTATTTCTGCCTGGCTTATTGCAGGATGGATTATTTGTATTCTTCTTTCTATATTAAGTTTATATTCTTAACACTTTTTAACCGAAATTGTAACTGTTTGGAACCATGAACAGTTATGTTTAATACTTCTTAGTTCACATGCAAAGTAAATGCGTGTTTCTACCTGAATAGTTATCTGAAATTTTACATCAATTCATAAAGAAAGGATTGAAAAATATGAACAAAACAATAAAAAATTTAATAACTGTTTTTATGATTTTTTCCTTGGCAGCAAGTCCTCTGGCTATGCCAAATACTTCAAGTACAGTAAAAGCTGCAACAAAAAAAGTTACTGTTTCTAATGTACCTTATGGCACATTAACCATAAAAAAAGGAACAACCTTTCAACTTAAAGCAAAAGCCGGCTCTTCTAAAAAACAAAAAATCACTTATAGTTCCAGTAATAAAAAAGTTGCAACAGTTTCCTCCAAGGGAAAAATAAAAGCAGTAAAAAACGGAAAAGCAACAATTACCATCAAAGCCAAAATTGGAAATTATAAGAACGCACAAGTGAAAGTTACAGTTGGAACAAAGGTCTCCCAGATTAAGGTTTTAAGACCTGCTATGGTCATTTATGCTGGAAGCACAGCTACTATAAAATCTGAAGTTTTACCATCAAAAGCTTCCAATAAAACCATAAACTACTCTTCTTCTAACAAAAAAATTGCTACAATAAGCAATACAGGTGTGGTTAAAGGATTGAAGGCAGGTACTGCCCAGATTACCCTTACTGCCAAAGATGGTAGTGGTATAAAAACAAAAATTACAGTAAAGGTAAAAAAGGATTCCAGTGAAGTGCAGCTTGTGGACGATTTCTATCAGAATGTAAATGCAGAACTTATAAATAATACAGATTTGGATATCAATATTGGAGAATGGTCCCAATTTTCCCATTTGGAAGATAAGCAGGAAGCAGAACTAGATACTATTTTAGAGGATGTTAGTAAAACAGCAAATCCACAAGGTTCTGTTGCTGACCAAGTTTCTGATGTATACCAGACAGCTCTGGATACAGAAACAAGAAACAAACAAGATATCAAAACCATTCAGGAATATTTTGATAAATTGGAACAAATTACAGATATTCCTTCTTATATGACTTTAATGGGTGAACTTAGTAAAGAAGGTATGGATGGTATTTTTTCTACTGCTGTAACTTCTGACTTAAAACTGGCAAATACTAATCGGGTTTACTTTAATGAAATGTATCTGGGTGTCTATTCCCCAGAATATGGCTACACTACTTTAGCTTACTTAAATCCTTACAAGAATTATATCAAGCGTCTTTTGGAATTAAGTGGAGAAAGTAAAGAAGAGGCAGACTCCCACGCCGAAGAAATCATGACCTTCCAGCAAAATATTTCAAGGTATGCTTTATCAATGACAGACGCTTACGACACAGATAAACTTTACAATCCTTACTCCATACTACAGTTGGAAAACATGTTTACAAATTGTGATATTAAAGCATATTTGAATGCTGCTGGATTTGAAAAGGTAAATACATTTATCCTATTAAATCCTTCTATGTTAAAAGCCCTTAATACCTATTTAACTACTAAAAACTTAAACTTACTGAAAGAATTTGCTAAATTCCGTATTCTTTATCTTTATGCACCTTATTTAACTACTGATTTTTATGATGCATACGAAGATTTTTATACAGTATTGAATATGGAAAAAAAGCAGACTATAGAAGACTTTTCAAAAGATATGGTAGAAAGTGTTTTGAATTGGAATATGAGTAAACTTTATGTGGACAAATATGTAAATAAAAATACCAAGTCAGACCTTACTACTATGGTAGATAAAATTATCCAGCAATACTATGCGGAAATACAATCTTGTACATGGATGTCCCAGCAAACTAAGGATAATGCCATTAAAAAATTAGATACTATGAAAACTTATATTGCTTACCCGGATGATTGGAGTAATTATACTTCTAACTGTCAACTGAAAGGTTCCTCAGAGGGTGGTATTTTATCTGAAAATATTAAACAGCTTTACATAGACTCCAAAGTAAACCAGCTAAATAAACTAAATGAGTCCTATAATGCAAACCAATGGATTATATCACCTCTTACCATAAATGCCTCCTATATGCCGACTGCTAACTCTATTACCATCCCAGTTGGTATTTTAAGAGACGCCATTTATGATGCAAATAAAAGTGATGCAGCTAATTATGGTACTATTGGAGTAATTATTGGACACGAAATCAGTCATGCTTTTGATGCAACTGGTTCTCTTTATGATGAAAATGGTAATTCCAGCAACTGGTGGACAGATTCCGACAGAACAAAATATCAGGCAATTCAGAAGAAACTTGAAAACTACTATAATACTTTTGAAGTATTGCCTGGTGTATTTCAGAATGGTTTGACTACTTTATCAGAAAACATTGCTGACCTGGCTGGTGCTAATTGTACAATAAAGTTAGTCGAAAACACATCATCTGCCAGAGATACTTATTTTAGAAGCTATGCAAACCTTTGGGCAAGTAAAATGACAGACAAGACCGTAAATTACTATGTGAACTATGATAACCATTCTCTAAAGAAAGTCCGGGTAAATGCCATTGTTTCTCTTATGGATGAATTTTATGAAACCTATAACGTAAAGAGTACAGATGCTATGTATGTAGCACCAGAAGACCGGATAAAAATATGGTATTAATGAAAAAACTATTCACAGCCTTAAGCACGATTAAGGCTGTGAATATTCTTGGTTAAATGTGAAAATCTTTTCTTGGATGTTTTGTTGTCAAAATATCTCTCTGCTTAGACATGGCGACATGCGTATAAATCTCTGTTATGTTAATAGAGCTATGTCCTAACATCTCTTGGATATAACGGATATCAACATCTGCCTCCAGAAGACTTGTAGCAAATGTATGTCGGAACATATGTGGTGTAATATGTAAATCTATCGCAGCAAGAGAAGTATATTTATTAATCATTCTGCGTATGGACTGATCTGATAATGGTTTTCCATTCTGGTTTACAAAAAAATGTTTACAATTCCCGATTTCTGTCTGGAATTTACTCTTGTATTCTTCTAAAATGTGAATTACATCATCATTTCCTATTTGTATTTTTCTTTCTTTGCAACCTTTTCCATATATTAAAATACATCTGTCATATAAGTTCACATCACTGACCTTTAAAGAACAAAGTTCTGAAATTCTCATTCCTGTGGCAAAAAGCATTTCAATCACTGCTACATCCCTTAGGGCATTTTTTTGTTGATATTCTGTTTTTGCATTTTTTTGTTGCTTATACATTGTGGATAAGAAAGTTTCTATCGTATAAAGAGGAATCGTTTTTGGTAAGATAACAGGTTCCCGGAATCTTACTTCTATTTTATAAAAAGGATTCCGGTCAATTAGTTCTTTATATTCTAAATAGTGAAAAAATGCTTTTACTGAGGCAATTTTTCTTTTAACAGTTTTAGGCTTATATTCCTGATGCAGTTTTGCAATAAAATTTTCCAATATATCAGGCGTAATTGCCAAAATATCATTGACAGGAAGTTGTGTATCAAATTGTGTCAAGTCAATCCGGTAGGCTTTTAGTGTTTTTTTATCCAGCCTTTTCTGGTTCTTGCAATATTCTAAATAGTTTTTTAAATTTTTCTGTAGGTTTCTCATAATAAATTCTCCTTTGTATGTATTCTAAACCTCAATTATTCACGACTTATATTGCAGACCTCTGCTATTACAACTAGGAGCCGCTTGGCAGCGTCACCTGTCTGCAATCATCGTCAATTGACCTATTAAGCATGAATAATCTCGTCTAAATGATGTTATATTACTACAAGAATAACCAAATATAAAGAAAAATTTGTAACAATTCAGCTATGTAAAATGCATTCTACCAATTCTTCTGCTAATTTCTCCTGATAATCATTATCTATTAAATTCTGTCTCTCTTCCCTATTGGAAATATATCCCAACTCTATTAAAACAGAAAGCATGTTTGTATTTCTTAGTACACGATAATTTTCTGGTTTTGCATTTCTTGTTTCCACATTTCCTCTCTCTTTTAATATCTCTATAATATTGTTTGCATAACTCTCTCCTTCTATGGACCCTTCCAAATAATAGCATTCCAATCCCTTAATAGATGAATCCTGAGCATAATCATTACAATGAATGCTAATAAATAAATCTGCTTCTAACTGATTTGCCATATCAACACGTTCGTCCAAACTTATAAATTCATCTCTTTCTCTTGTCAATATCACAGTAAGTCCTCTTTTTTCTAATATTTCCTTCATTTTCCCGACTACTGCAAGATTGATAACTTTTTCTTTTTCTTCTTCATAACTGGTACCATTATCTTTTCCTCCATGTCCAGCATCCAGAATAATCCTTGTATTTTTCTGTGTTATAGCTGGTAGTTCCGTAGGATTATCTTTCTTTATGTCAATATTCTCTAGACCTAAAACAGATTGTTTCTTATTCTCTGTTAAAAAAGCAGTTAAATGCAGACAACCACATATCGTAAGATAACAGGTTCCTACAATTATTAAAAAAACTATTATTCTCCTTGTGTAAACAATAAAACTTCTTTTTCTTTGATTCGGTCGTTTCTTCTTCATTAATATTTCATCTCCTGTTGAATCATCTAATCTCTAGCCACTTATACATTTGTTTAAAGAAATGATTTTGTTCTATCATAAAAACTACAATTTTCTGTTCCTTTTTCTTTCTCTTCCATTTTTCTTTTTTTCATAAACAATCAACTCATTGCTTAAAATATTTTTCTTCATTATACCACAATGTAGTTGTATTTACTGAAAAAATTTTAGCTAAGAAATATACAATCATTTACTACACAAAACCAGTTTGTATCCTCCATATTATTAAAAAGTTCTCCTGAGTGCAAGTCCTCCTTTGATACCAGTCCACGATTCCAATTATTCTCCATAAGGTAATAACATAAATTATCTTTCACAATATTAGAACATCCGCTTAACATCATCACCACAAGAAAACTTCCCGTCATAAAATATGCCTTTTTGTTGTTCTGTTTCTTTAAATTTATCCTGTAAAGAATCTGTATACTGTTCCATTCTCTTTGCTACAGTCTGCAAATTCTCCACTATTTTACCTAATTCCTCAGAGGGGTTCTCTTTCACAAGATAGAGCTTTAGATACTCTGCATAGGTCTGTATTATCGTAATCGGATTCCTAAGGTCATGGGCAACGGATGCCTGCAGCCTTCTTCTCTCCTGTAACATATTCCACATGGACTGATTATTCTCATATAATGTCCTTCGCATGTCTTCAAAAGAAGAACATACTCTCTCCAACTCATCCTCCCCCGAAGACTCCACTTCAAAATCAAGATTCTGTTTTTGTATCTGCCCGATAGCATACTCCAACTTTCGGATTGGATTTAATAACTTATGTTTATAAAACCATAATGCACACAATATGATACCCAGTATTGCATATAGTGTTGGCAGAATGATTATACTAATACCCAGAATATAATATACCATTTGCCTTTTAGGCGAAAGACAACTAAAGCTATTCTCTACTTTGGTAACCTTGTAATTGTTAAATACTTCATCGGTATCTTCCAACCCATTCTGTCCAGAATCCCCGTCGTAACTTCCACCCAAAAACACGGAAACAGGAGATTCCCAGTATTCTACATTTGTGGGAATCTTTATCGTTTCTGTAGTCTCGCCATTATTATATTTCTTCTCCACAGTAAGCCAGATACTATTTGCATCTGGCAATAAATAGTACCTGCCTTGGAGACAAAACATAATCGTAATCCCTGACAGCAAAACAATGATACTAACTGTTAATAACACCGTAAGCATAAATGCTTTTTTCAATGAAAGATTTTTCCATTTATTTTTTATACATTCCATTTATATCCTATCCCCCAAAACGGTCTCCATCCATTCCCCAATTTAAATATAGCTGCGTATACATAAAATTATATGAAATAAAAATAGAGAATAAACTGAAAAAGCACCCTTATGATGCTTTTTCAGTTATAAAATTCGTATTAAAACACTTCACACTAAGCAATAAAATCATTTTGTATACACAATGATTACTTATAACTTTTATTTTCCAAATAAACTATACAATGGATATACAGACAAGTACTTTGTAAATTCAATTCCCTGAAAATATAATGCTATTGGCACAACAAAGATAATTGCTCCTATAAGAATAGTCTGCATAAAATTTTTCCTCCAATAAGATAAGAACATCACACTAAGTGCAAGAATGCTGCACACAAGAATTTGCAAACTTACTATTACTATGAAAAACGTCCAAATTGGAATATCTACAGGTATATTTTGATACTGGGAAATCTCATGAATACTGCTATTCCAAAAGTGCGTTGGAAATGTATTGTGAATATGTATTCCATAAAATATCCGAATACAGACAGGCAGACAGATTCCAACTAATACACATAACCATGCCTTCTTTTGAAGCACCTTTTTCATTCCAAATGTACTTGAGCAGATAAGCAAATTCGTTTTATTCTGATACTCCATAGAAACAAAATTACTAAACATAAGCAATATGCCTATAGAAAAGATAAATAGCTCACTTAGGAATCCCTTTCCCCAAGCACCAAACATATATAAGTATCCTGTATCATATACAAATACACCTCCTTGCTCTAAAATATGTTCATACTGCCACCATGCTCTTTGAAAAGAAGGATAGAATGCTACAATTGCATTTAAAATGTCCTTTCTCTCTTCCGCTTTTAATTCACTTATTTCATCCGCTGCCAACATTTCTTCAATATAATCCAGTTCCTCAAAAGCATTATCATACCGTTTTTTTTCAGCAAGTAAAATCTGTTCTTTTTCCTTTGTAAGTTCACCTTCCAAATTCATCATTAAATCCTTGTAATATTGCTCTTTTGCAGATAATGAATAATTTTGGGAGGTATAATACCCTCCTGTTACCACCAAACACCCAACGAAAACTAATATGGCACGGTTTGTGATAAACATTTTATAGGATTCATAACGAAATAGGTTATTGTGTGGTTTAAATGAAATCCATCTTCTTCGTGGTCTTTGCACAAAATAAAAATTCTTTCCACAACAAAAAGCAACGATTACTACAATGCAACCAATAACCACCAGTAAGAAAAGCAACAATATGGAAAGCCACATCCGGGATACTGGTATCTCTCCAATATTAAAATTCAGATAGTCCCCATATAAATTTTCTGTGTGGAAGATACCAATTATGTTAAGATACTTGAAGTGGCTAAGTACACCTACCGCAGGAAGAAGTTCATACAATAGTGTATTACTTACAAGTATTACAATTCCTACCACAAATGGCATCATCTTTTTACGGTTAAGTATTGTGATACATTGAAGCAGAAGACCAAACCCAAAAGCAACAACAGCTTTGGTAAAAACTGATAAAACCACAAACTGCCCAATGGTCAGGTTATAACAGCTCTGCATATAGGCACTCACTGATTGAATATCCAGTGATACATCACAGAATCCCGTCTGTATACCATACCATACATAATTACATCCATACAACAAAATACTAAGAAATACACAACTAATACCTAATGCTGCTATTCTCGCTATCCCATTATGCAATACACCTTTATCTGTTATTCTCGTGACAAAAAAAAGTTTTTTATCTTTTTCCTCCATAATCCCCCAGATTGCAAACAAAAATATAGTGATAAAATACAGAATACTTGTTATAGGACTATCTATTGCAGACACCAGCCCCTTAGAAGGAATCCATCTTACATTTGCTTCTGTTCTTTCTTTGTAATCCTCTGCACTTTTTTTAATATTTTCCCCTGAAAAAGTTTTTTCATTTTTATTTGCAAATATTGAAATACTGTTAAGTTCTTCCTTATTTTGCTTCATTTCCTGCAGATACTCCTTGTAATGGGTTACCTGTTTTGCTTCTTCATACATTTCATCAATTAATTTAATCTCTTGATAAAGAGAATCTGTATAAGTAAGATAATCCCCTTTCTTATAGACCGGATACCACTTTTGGAAAATTTCTTGATTCTCTTCAGAAACTTCCTCAAGAAAATCCTTATCTCCTTCCATCATCCAGACAATCACATCAACTCTCCGAATACACTCTAAATCCTCTGCCATTGTTTGGAGATATGTATACTTTTCTGATTCTTTCATATCTGCCATTGTCTCCACAACTTTTTTATAAGACTGCAATCCAGGTCTAGCAGCTGTTACACCCTCTACTTCTACTATAGGTCTGTTATTATACCAGTGGAGAAAAATATTAGTAAGCATTATTATAATTATTAAAATAATTAATTGCTTTCTTTTCCAAATTTTCTCCAATTCAAAGCAAATTAATTTCATCATCATCCAGCCCTCCAAATATATGCATATAAATTTGTTCCAGATTTGATACCCCATATTGCACACATAGATTCTCTATGGTGCCACAAGAAACCACCTGTCCTTCTTTCAATAGGATAACCTTATTCACAATCTTTTCTACATCAGATACTATATGTGTGGAAAATAATACAATTTTACCTTCTGCGATTTCAGCAATCTTTTCTCTAATCCGTATCCTCTCCTTAGGATCTAATCCTGCTGTTGGCTCGTCTAAAACAATAAGTTGGGGATTTCCTAAAATTGCTTGTGCAATTAGTATCCGCTGTTTCATTCCACCAGAATACCCTCCTATTGCCCGGTCAGCCGCATCCTGCATATTCACACATGTAAGAACACGTTCAATCTCCTGTGCTGTTTCTGCTTTCTTTATTCCCTTTAAACTCGCCATATACCCAAGAAAACGGCGTCCTGAAAAGGAATCATAAAGACCCTGCTGCTGTGGGGCATACCCTACTAGTTTCCGATACTCTCTCCCCATGCCTTTGATATTCTTCTCATTCCAAAGAATCTCTCCCTTATCCGCTTGGAGATTTAATGTTAGCAGATTCATCAATGTAGATTTCCCTGCTCCATTTGGTCCCAATAGCCCATATACGCCTTTCTCAAGATAAAGGGAAACATTATCCAATCCGACTTTTTTTCCATACGTTTTTGTAATTGATTTTATCTCCAACATATTATTCTCCAGCTCCTTTCATCTCAATTTTTTCAAAACGATCCTTGCTTTGGTATAAATCTTTTTTATCAATCAGTCCATACTGCTTTCGCTTAACATCATAAACATCTTTGTCTTTGATATCTTTATCTTTTTCTGCATCCCAGTCATAGATTGCCAGTACCTGATTACCAGTCTCTCCAATAATATCTAACTTCCATCCATTCTTATGATTTACCAGTGTACAGTGATCTATTTTTCCGGAATTTATATCCACAAAATATATTGTATGATCATCCGACTGCTGATCCCATGGAGCACCATACAATTTATCTGATAAAGTTCCCCAAAAATGCATATTGAATGATGTTACAAATTTTTGTATCTTTCCTGTCTCAATATCTAATTTTTCCATTTTGTTTGTCTTTTCGTCTGATATATACAAGTAATCACCTGACATTACTACACTATGATATAAATTCGGATCATTTTCTATGGAATAGATTTCTTTTATAGAACCTTGTACTGGATCCAAGCAGGCATATACTTCTTTAGAATCTCTCGACCATTCCCATAATTCCTCTGTTTCTAATTTATCTCGCTCTTCAAGGGTGAGATTTTTGTTATATTTTGTTCCATACAGTATCACATTGTTATTATGACATCCTTTAATGTACCAACGAATGTTATCCTCAAATTCAAGAGAACATACCTTTGCAAGTTTAGCATTTTCTGTCTGATATTTAACCAATTCATACTCCGATGCAGTATAATAATAAGTAGTTTTCTGATTTGATGACTTGCTAGATGATGAATTTATTTTTTTTGTAACTAAATATATGTCTTTCCCATCGTAAAGCACGTCTTCATCCAGCATTATGCCTTGCTCAAATGTATATTCTTTTGTACGGTTTGTTCCATCTAATCCCATGGAATAAAGTGCAACTGGTATTTCTGGATCTTCTACATAGCTATAACCATCCTCCCCAATACCAATAAGAAGTGTCCCTGAACTTACTTGACCTTCCTTATCATATTCCCGGCTAACAACATAAAGCGTATCATTACATACAAAAATAAGAGGTGCGCTTCCAAATTCTTCACTTGCCAATACGGCTGTACAATTCTTATTATTATGTTTACAACCTGGTTCTGCACACAGATATACTTCCTGTTTTGCTGCAAAGTCCATATACATAATATGCCGTCCAGATGTACCATCCTTTAATTCTTTTTCTTCCTCTGTGATATAGTAATATCCTGCTTCTGACATAAAATGCATTCTTTGACTACTCAAAAGCTGTAATTCACCTTTTACATTGGTCTTGTCTTTTTCTTTTGTTGTATTGTCTGCTTTTGTGTTATTTTTCTCCTGCCTTCCTGTATCTTTCACATTAATCTGTTTTTCTTCTTCTTTTGGCTGCCCAGTGCTACATCCGGTAAATACCAGACAGATGGATACAATTGCTGCAATTACTATTTTTTTACACATAAATAAAAAACCTCCTTAATTTCATTTCTGTTTAGAAATCTTATTAAGGAGATTTTATCATCCAAAAGTCAAAAAATTGTCATGTTTTCAAAATTATTTTTTTTTTTTTTTTTCCATCTTTTCTATTATATAATTCTATCTTTCCTCCCAATTTTCTACAAAGAATACGACAGATGGAAAGTCCCATCCCCATATGTCCATCCTCGCTATTTGTTGTAAAATAAGCTTTCTTTTGTGATAAAACTTTTGGAGAAAAACCAGGACCATCATCTGAAATCCGTATGATAATCCCCTCTTCACCAGTAGTACAATCCATCTGGATTGTTTCACTTGCGTACCGTGAGGCATTCGTAACCAAATTCTCTAAAATACGATATAGTGCAGAAACATCTATGTTTCCTCGCATTTCTCCATCTAACATGTTACTTCTGAATTTCTTATTTTTATTTTTTGCCAACAGACTTAATTCTTCCTCCATATCTGGTAATACTTCTACCAAATCTACCAAAACAGGGTGAATCTCTAATTCTTCTAATTTACTGATATCCCGTATAGAATCCGTATATTGTTCCATTCTCTTTGCTGCAGTCTGCAAATTCTCTACTATTTTACCTAATTCCTTAGAGGAGTTCTCTTTCACAAGATAGAGCTTTAGATACTCTGCATAGGTCTGTATTATCGTAATCGGATTCCTAAGGTCATGGGCAACGGATGCCTGCAGCCTTTTTCTCTCCTCTAACATATTCCACATGGACTGGTTATTCTCATATAACGTCCTTCGCATTTTTTCAAAAGAAGAACATACTTTCTCCAACTCATCCTCACCCGAAGATTCCACTTCAAAATCAAGATTCTGTTTTTGTATCTGCCCGATAGCATACTCCAGCTTTCGGATTGGATTTGATAACTTGTGTTTATAAAACCATAATGCACACAATATAATACCCAACATTGCATATAGTGTTGGCAGAATAATTATACTTATACCCAGAATATGATATGCCATCTGCCTTTTAGGCGAAAGATAACTTAAACTATCTTCTGCTTTGGTAACCTTGTAATTGGTAAATACTTCATCTGTATCTTCCAACCCATTCTGTCCAGATTCCCCGTCGTAACTTACACCTAAAGACATGGAAACCGGAGATTCCCAATATTCTGCATCTGTAGGAATCTTTATAGTTTCTGTAGTCTCTCCATTATTATATTTCTTCTCCACAGTAAGCCAGATACTATTTGCATCTGGCAGCAAATAGTACCTGCCTTGGAGACAAAACATAATCGTAATCCCTGACAGCAAAACAATGATACTAACTGTTAATAATACCGTAAGCATAAATGCTTTTTTCAATGAAAGATTTTTCCATTTATTTTTTATACATTCCATTTATATCCTATCCCCCAAACTGTCTCAATAAAATCCTGACCTGTTATTTCTTTCAGCTTTCGCCTGATTTTCCGAATATGCTCTTTGACAGTATTACTGTCTCCATCTCCATCCATTCCCCAAACTGCTTCATAAATCTTCTCCTTATCAAAAACCTGTTTTTCATTCTCTGCTAAAAAACAAATAATCTCAAACTGTTTCCTAGAAAAGGAAATCTCCTGATTATCATATAGTGCTTTCTTTTCGGAAAGATTTAAAACCAGATTTCCTGTAACTAAAAGAGAACTTCTCGCCTTTGTTCTTGTCTCACGACGTAAATGTGCTTCCACTCTTGCTGACAGTTCCTCTAAACTAAAGGGCTTTGTAATATAATCATCTCCACCGATTTGTAATCCTTTTATCCTATCCTCTTCTGTAATTTTAGCTGTCAAAAACAAAATTGGACAATTTACTAATGGTCGGATCTTAACACAAAAATCATACCCATCAAAATCATCCATCATAATATCTAGCAGAATCAAATCTGGTTCCTTATTAAGAAGTGCCATCGCAGTATCTCCATCATTTGCCGTATATACCAGATAGCCCATATTGGTAAAATATTGTTTCAGTAAATCTGTAAGCATCTTCTCATCATCAATAACCAATAATGTATGCAAAATATATACCTCCTGTTTGTCCTTTTGTAATCATCTGCAATATTATTATAGCATACTTCTTTCTTAAAAGGAACTTCCTTCACCCTACGCAGTCACATACAAATATAAATCCTCCAGATTTGGCTTAACTTCTCTTGCATTTTCCTCCTCTGGCATAGTATAGCCTCTCGGATTGTTCAGCCCCTATTTTATGCTGTTTTCAAATCCTATTTTTATAAAATTCCCCCACTTTTTTTGCCAAAACACTTGACAAATCCCTCAAAAAATGCGGTGCTAC
>JAAVHR010000104.1 GCA_014799595.1 Clostridiales bacterium
CAGTGCAACTAAAAACATAGCAAAGAAAGGAGAGGGAGAGCGTGACAAAACAGGAACTAGCAAAGTATCCAGCACTAAAAAGAAGAGCGGAGAAACTAAAAGAAGACATCTATGAACTACAGACTAGAGACATTGATAGCGTATCTGGAAAAGTAAAAGGCAGCATGAGAGAGCATCCATATACCGAAAGAAGATTCAGTGTACAAATGGAAGTTCCAGAAGAAGCGGAAAAGGTTCGTAGGCAGATAGCCAGTAAGCAGCAGGAACTTGAAAAAGTAAAAAGGGAAATGCAACGGATAGAGGAGTTTATTGACAGAATAGAGGATGTACATATCAAGACTATCTTTGAGTATCGGTATTTAGAGGGGATGACTTGTGAAGAAGTAGGAAAAAAATATGGATACACAAGAGGAAGAGTATCACAAATAATATCTAATTATTTCAAAACATTAAACAAAACTAAACAAATTAAACACCACTAAACAAAAAAGTGTGCTATAATTATACTAGAACTTCTATAACATATCGCATAGTTGTTCTAAACTCACATCCTATTACCATGGATGGCAGCAGTTAATAACCCTGACTGCTGCCTATCGGAACTTGACTCAGTTCGGTAGAGTGCCGTTCTTATAAAGCGGTGGTCGCTGGTTCAAATCCAGCAGTTTCGAATTTTTTGTAAAAAAATGAAAAAAATGCTTGCATCAACATTGCATCTTTTGATAAGCTTTTTCAAAGGAGGTGAGAAGATGCATCTAGAATATAAAAATGCTTGGGATTTTTTAAATGACAAAAGTCTGAAAGGACCTTTTGACGATCTTGCGAATACGATAACAAAATTTAACATTAGTGTGATTGTATCTATTATCAGTGCTATAATTTTATATTTTTTAATCAAAAAAGTTTTACGTATTTTCATTAAAAAAATGAAAAAATAATACATAAAAAATAGGAATGTTAAAAAATGCATTCCTATTTTGTTTTTTGGCTTTATCGAAAAAAGGTAATATGTAAAGTGTGCCATTTATTGGTATAAAAGAGGGGATAAGATTGTGTTAAAAAGTTGTGCATATTGTGGAAGAATACACGAGAGTAAATTTATTTGTGAACAGAAAAAAGAAAAACAGAGGAAACGTTGGGGAAACAATAAAGATAGTGCAGCGGCTATATTTAGGAAAACGCAAGCATGGACAAACAAAAGCAAGAGAGTTAGAACATTAGACAATCATTTGTGTCTATGCTGTATAGAAGAACTACCAGGCACAATAAGGAAATATAATACACAGCATTTACAAGTACATCATATTGTACCAGTCGAAGAAGACTATGAGTTAAGACTTGATGAAGACAATCTTATTACAGTGTGTGAAAAACATCATGAAATGTGTGAATCAGGAGCAATAAGTAGAAAGAAACAGAAAGAATTGGTAAAAAAATATAGAAGAAAAGAATGTGCGTTGATTTGCTAAGAATATAAACAGAGATTGCCTTAGAATTACACAAAAACATATAAGTGCTTGTGCATTATGCACAAAAATCTTAAAAATTTCAGCCGTTTTCAAAGGGTTTAAGCCGTTTTTTACTTGTTTTTTTGTGCAAGTTGACGAATACCCCCCGTGAAAAAAGCTGAAAAAAACAAAAAAAGGTACGACCGACGCCCACCCTTTCTTTATATTTTTTTCCCACATCAGCTTTTAAAATTTGAAAAGAGGTGAGACAGTATGCCAACACCGTCAAAACCAGTGGAAGTTATTGAATCAGAAAAGAAATCACATAGAACAAAGGCAGAACTGTCTCAAAGAAAAAAAGAGGAGCAAGCTTTACTTACTGGAGAAAAGTTAAAAGAGAGCCAAGAAGTAAAAGAAGATAAAATTGCACACAAAGAATTTTTAAGACTGAAAAAGCTACTTGAGAGCATTAAGAAAAATGATGCAATCTACGAACAGTCCATAAATCGTTACTGTCTTTTGGTTGCAGAGTGTGCAAGAATAAGAGAGAGTAAAGAGCAGTTTGAGAGAGACTTAGATGAACTGGTGAACAGCAAAGAAGAGTTTGGGGATTCTGTATCACAATACTTTAAAATGAAAATAAGCATACAGAAGAATATCATAGCATTAGATAAACAGTTACAGTCAAAAAGAAAAATGCTGCTTGATCTGGAAAAAGAAAATGCTATGACTGTGGCTTCAGCCCTTAGAACCATACCAAAAAAACCAGAGAAAAAAAATAATGAACTGCTAAAAGTGTTGGGCGGTGAATGAATTGATAAAAGAGAGTAAAGCGTATAAGTACTGTGAATGGTGTCTTAAAGAAGAAAACAAACAAGTTCCACGATATGTAAAAATTCAATGCCAGTCATGGAAAGATATCGCTGACGGAAAAAGTGAAGAAGCATACGTGGATGAAAAGTTGTATAAAAAATTATTGAAAATTTTAAAACTAATGGTGCATCCAGACTTACAATGTCCAATGAGTGAGGGATTAGAAGATTATGCAATGCTTTTAATAACCGCAACATTCTGCACTAAGTTAAAAACAGAAGAAAAAAACATCAGATATTACACCACTGTACTTTTAAAAATTGCAAGAAAGAATTTTAAAACATTCGTATCTGGTGTGATTTTTATAATGTTAATGCTAATTGAACCTAGATTTTCTAGGTTTTTTTCGGTTGCTCCAGATTTAAAATTATCAAAGGAGCTACAGGTTGCTATCAAGAAAATTATTAAGTCAAGCCCCTTGTTAAGTGACGAATATGATCCTGTTTTTAAAACGCTAAGAAACGAGATTCGCTGCCTGCTTACAGAAAGCGAATATACTCCGCTGGCATATTCGGAAGATAGGATGGATGGTAAATTACCAACGGCATTTTTAGCAGATGAAGCGGGTGCTATGGATTCGTACCCGGTTGAGGCTATGCGGTCAGGACAGATTACACTTTTTAACAAACTGGGAATTATTATAAGTACAGAATATCCAAATGACAACAACGTATTTAAAGATGAAACTGACAAAGGGAAAAAAGTACTGGATGGCTTAAGAGATAATAAAAGAATGTTTTCGCTCATCTATGAACCGGATGATTTTCTATTACAAGGAGATGAGTGGATGACAAATGACCTTTGTATCTATCAGAGCAATCCAGTGGCAGTATCAAATAAATACGTATTTGAGGCAATCAGGGATATGCGGACAGATGCCATTGAATATGAAAACAAAAGAGAAAATTATCTTTGCAAGCATAATAACATTAAATATAAAGGTTTAGGAGTGGAGGGTTATGTAGAAATTACAAAAGTAAGAAAATGCAAAAGAAAAAAAGAAGATTCCTGGTGGAGCGGAAGAAAGGTATGGATTGGTATTGATTTATCAATGTCAGGTGACAATGTAGCTGTAGATATGAAGACTTATGAAGGAAGCAACAAAGACAATGCAGTCTTGTATACACGAACAATGGGCTTTATACCTGCCGGGAAAATAGAACAAAAAAGTAAACGGGAAGGCGTGGACTATAGAGAACTCATTCGAAAAGGAGATTGTATCGCTTGTGGTGAAGAAGTGATTGACTATACAGACGTGGAAAATTACGTACTTACATTAGAAGAAAAACTTAATGTGAAAATTATACAGATAGGATATGATAGATGGAATGCTATTTCAAGTGTGCAGAAATTTGAAAAAGAAGGATATGAATGCGTAGATATTAAGCAACATTCCAGCGTGCTACATAGTCCGACAAAATGGATGTTAGAGTGTATTTTATCGGGGCGATATTTCTATGATGCCAATTTGATGCTTGAAATCAATTTTCAAAATGCAAGATGTACAGAGGACACAAATCTAAATAAGTATGTAAATAAAAAGAAATCTGAGGGAAAGGTAGACCAAGTAATAGGAAATCTAAACAGTGCATATCTGATAGAGCAAGAACTGCTTTATGGAAATGAAGAATTAGAAGTATATGTATTTTAAAAGTTGCACCGGTGCAACTTTGTGAGGTGAGAAAATGGGATTATTCCGGAAAAAAGTAGAAATCAGAGAAGAACCAAAAGAAACAAAAGTAGACAGTAGTGCGGTAGATGATGCTTTGCTAAGAGTTTTAATCGGAAACACAGAAGTAAGCAGAGAGAATATCATGAATATTCCAAGTGTGGCTGCGTGTATCAATAAAATTGCTGATACAGTAGCATCCTTAAATATAAAACTATATAAACGGACTGGGGACAGAGTGAAAGAGGTCAACGATAACAGGGTATCACTATTAAATAAAGAAACAGGAGATTCATTAACTGGATTTCAAATGAAAAAAGCAATGGTGGAGGATATGTATCTTGGCAAAGGCGGTTATGCATTTGTGAATAAAATGCAAGGAGAGGTGAAGTCGTTACATTATGTAGAAGAAAAACGTATTTCATTTCTTTATGATACAGATCCTATTTTCAAAGACTATAAAATTAGTGTAAATGGTAGCAGTTATGAAGGTTTTCAGTTTATAAAACTGCTAAGAAATACAAAAAATGGTTGGAAAGGAACTTCTATATTAGAGGATAGCCCTACTTTAATGGGGGTATTGTATGATTCGCAAAAGTTTGAACAAAATCTAGTAAAGACTGGAGGAAATAAAAAAGGTTTCTTAGAAGTGGCAAGAAAGATATCAAGGGAAGCCATAGAAGAATTAAAGAGTGCATTTAGAAGAATGTACTCTAACGGAACAGAAAATGTGATTGTACTGAATGAAGGCATTAAGTTCCAAGAAAGTTCAAATTCATCAGTGGAAATGCAGCTAAACGAAAATAAGAAAACAAATAATGATGATATTTGCAAAGTGTTTCTGATGCCACCAAGTATTTTGAACGGAAAAGCCAGTGAATCAGACAAACAACTCTATTATGAAGGATGCATTCTACCAATATTAAACAATTTCAGCGAAGCTATCAACAGTGTTTTGCTGACCGAAGACGAAAAATCGTCTTATTTTTTTGCTTTTGATGTAGGAGATCTTATCAAAGGTGATATTGAAAAACGGTATAAAGCTTATGAAATTGCACTGAAAAATGGATTTATGCAACTTGACGAAGTACGAAAAAATGAGAAATTACCAGCTTTTGGGCTGGATTTCATTAAATTGGGGTTACAAGATGTATTATATTTCTCAAAAACCAATGAAATATATACACCTAACACAAATAAATTATCGAAAATGGGTGAAGCATCAGCAGAAAATACACCAATTCAAGAAATTCAAGATAACAATGAGAATATAGACACAGAAGGAGGCGAAGAAGGAAATGAAAGTGGAAATCAGGAGTGACAGCATAGTTATTGATGGCTATGTTAATGCAGTAGAAAGAGAATCTAAACTAATGCGTGGAAAAGATGGAGCATTTGTTGAAAAAATTAGTGAAGGAGCTTTTTCGAGAGCATTACAGAGAAATAAGAAATTTAATAGAGAAGTAAGAGTTCTTTTGAATCATAACTATGGCAGACAACTCACATCGACAAATGAAAGCACAACAAAAATTACAGAAGACAATATTGGGCTAAGATGTAGATGTGAGGTCCGGGATGCAGAAGTAGTACAGATGGCAAAAGAAGGGAAACTTGCCGGATGGAGCTTTGGATTTGTTGCATTATCAGAAAAAAATACAGACATTGACGGAATTAGACACAGAGAGATAAGGGAGTTAGAGCTAAGAGAAGTGTCAGTATTAGATAATACAAGAATTCCAGCATATAACGGGACCTCTATAGAAATCAGGGAAACCGAGGATTTTATAGAAATCAGAGAAATTCTGGACGAAATGGAAGCGGTTGACGAGACAGCAGAAAAAGAGAAGCAACCGCTAAACCAAGAATTCGAACAAAGGTTTTGGAAAATCAGAGCCAATCTATAGAGGCTCTTTTTTAATATAAAAAGGAGGATTTACAATGGGATTAAAAAAATTATTAGAACAAAGAGAAGCAAAACAGAAAGAGATGAAGCAGCTTTTAGAAGTTGCAGAAACCGAAGAAAGAGCTTTGCAAAAAGAGGAAACAGAAAAATTTGATAAGCTGGAAGCGGAGATAAGAGCAATTGATGCCTCTATTCAAGCAATTTACAAGCAAAGAGAGCTTGAGGAGGATGCACCGAAAGAAAAAGAAGAAAAAAAAGAGGAAGAAACACAGGAAGAAAGAGACTATAAGGATTTTGATGCTTTTATCCGCAATGAAGTGGAGACAAGAGATGCCACTACTTTAAATAAGGGTGATAATGGAGCTATAATTCCATCCACAATTGCAAATAAAATTATTGATAAAGTTGTGGATATGTGTCCTATTTATCATGATGCAGAACGGTATAATGTGAAAGGGACATTGACAATTCCGTATTATGATGAAACAAGTGGAAAAATTGCCATGGACTACGCAGAAGAGGGAACAGATGGAGAGAGCGGTTCTGGTTCTTTCAAAAATATTTCTTTAACTGGATTCCTGGCGAGAGCAATTACAGAAATATCAAAGAGCCTAATTAATAATTCGCAATTTGATGTTACTAACTTCATCATTAACAAAATGGCACAGGCAATCGCTGTATTCTTAGAGAAAGAAGCGATACATGGAACAGATAATAAAATTGATGGATTGAAGGGAATTACACAGATTGTAACAGCAGCAGCAGCGACAGCAGTAACAGCAGATGAAATTATTGACTTGCAGGAGGCAATTCCAGATCAATATCAGGCAAATGCTTATTTCATTATGAATAAGAAAACAAGAACTGCAATTCGCAAGTTGAAGGATGGACAAGGAAACTACTTGTTGAATAAAGATGCGACAAGTCGCTGGGGATATACCCTTTTTGGAAAAGATGTGTATACATCTGCACAGGTAGATGAAATGGCAGCAGGAAAAACAGCTATTTACTATGGTGATATGAAAGGGCTGGCTGTAAAAGTTTCGGAGGATATCAACATTGAGGTACTAAGAGAGACAAAAGCAAGACAGCACATGATTGAAGTTGTTGGATTTGTAGAGTGTGATGCGAAAGTGCAGAATGCTGAAATGATTGCGTGTCTTAAGATGAAAGCTTAGTTTAGAGTTGTGTTATTTTGAATGGAGGAGGCTCATGAAAGAAATTAAAGCTACTGTGCCTTTCGCTGGTGTAGTCTCAATGGCAGCAGGAGAAATAAGAGAGGTCAGTAATGATATAGCTGCTGACCTCATAGCTACTGGATATGCCGAGGAAGTAAAAAGAAAGCAGACACAGAAAAAAGGTGAGAAAGATGAAAGTGAGTGAAGTAACGACACAAGACATAGTGGATTATCTAAGGATTGATGATCCTAGCGATATAGAAATAAAGGAAATTGAAAGAATGTGTTCTAGTGCAATTGCCTATATTACTTCTTTTACTGGATTAAACGAAGAGGAGATAGATAAGCATGAGGATATTACACAAGCTTTCTTTTTGCTTGTATCAGACATGTTTGATAACCGTAATCTTTACACAGAAAACAAAGAGTCCAATGAAAATAGGGCAGTAAAAAATATACTCTCTATGCATTCTGTGAATCTGCTCTAGGGGGGGGATGCTCTTATGCGTACTATGAGAATTGGGAAACTGAACAGACGTGTCACTTTTGTATCTTATGATGATGGAAAAAATGAACTAGGGCAGAATAAGAAAGCATTCAAAGATGTCAAGACTGTATGGGCTACATTCGCACCGATCAGAGGCAGAGAATACTATGAAGCACAGAAAATACGAGAGGAAGTGACATATAAGCTGTATTGTAGGTATCTTCCTTCTGTCACATCAGATATGTATATCAGATATAAAGATAAGCTTTATGAAATCACATCTGTGATTGATGTAGATTTAGAGCATAAAATGCTTGAAATCTATTGTGTGGAAAAAATTAAGAAGGTGAACAAACTTGAATGATGAAATGATAGCAAGCGTAAGTGTAGAAGGGCTGAACGAACTAACAAGAGATTTAAAAAAAATAGTAAAAAAATATCCTAAAAAAGCAGATGAGTTACTTAAAAAAAATGCAAGATTAACAAGAAAAGAAGTAGTTAAGAATGTAAAAAAAGAAACAAAATCAAATAAAGAAAGTAAAAAATCTCTTGCAAAAGCAGGCTCTTACAAAATTTCTCAAGTTAAAGGGTATGGAACAGAAAAATATATTGAGATTTCTGCAAATAGTCGACACTTTCATTTAGTAGAGCATGGACATGATATTATTATGCCAAAATTTCACGGTGTGCAAGGAGAAAAAGGAAAAAGGATTCCAAACAAAAACGCAGGACAAAAAGTTGGATTTGTTCAAGGGAAGCACATGATGGCAAATGCAATTAAAAAAACAGAAAGAGAAATGCCGGAAACACTATCTAAAATGGTAGACGAGCTTTTGAAAGAGGGTGGTTTTTAGTGACGCTAATCGAAGTAAAAAAAGGATTGAATGAAGCATTACAAACACTGTACCAACCGCCTAAATATCAATTTTATGGAGTAGATATTGTGGAAGGATATCAAAGACCATGCTTCTTTACAAAGTTACAGTCTATCCAGATGCGACCGGAAAATTATAATACTTATTTCAATCAGGTAGCTTTTTACATTACATACATGCAAAAAGAAGTAGATGAAGTTGACATGATGAAAAAAATAGAAGAAATCAAAGAACTATTCAACTTATATATCAAAGTTGGCAAGAGAACACTTGATGTTACTGGCTTTGATTATGATTTTATCGGTAATGACAAAAATATTCTTGAAATCTCCATTGATTTGGAGTGGATGGACAGAATAGAACATAAAACCAATCAGCCGCTTATGGCTGATTTTTTTATACGGGAAGGAGAGAAATAAGATATGAAAATGCCCAGCATAACAATCTCATTTAATGAGAAAGCTGCATCTGCAATAAAACGTGGCGAGCGTGGAATTATTGCAATGATTCTAAAAGATACAGTGCCGAAAAAGAATCCAATCAACATTACATCTGTATTAGATGTGCCAGATGAATTATCTAACGAAAATAAGGAGCAAATCAAACTTGCTTTGATGGGCTACATAAATCCACCCAAAAAGGTAATTGCTTATGTAATTGGAAATGAAGAAAATCCAACGGAAAGTGAAGAAAATCCAGATGGAAATAAGAAGGACAACTACAAAGAGGCACTAACTACTTTTGAAAGTATAAAATTCGATTATCTTGTAGTTCCAACTGTACAAACGGATGGGAAAACACAAGATATTGTGGATTATGTAAAAGCACAGAGAGAAGCAGACAAGCTTATTAAGGCTGTCTTACCAGTCACAAAAGGAGATAGTGAAGGAATTATCAATTTTACAACGGCAGAATTGAAGGAAAATGATAAGACATACACAACAGAACAATATTGTTCCAGAATTGCCGGTATTATCGCAGGTACACCTCTCAACATGTCATGTACTTATGCATCCATGACAGAACTAACGGACTGCACAAGATTAGCAAGAGCAGAGGAAGATAAAGCGGTAGAATCCGGAGAATTGATTGCTTGGTTTGATGGAGAAAAGGTAAAACTCGGTCGTGGAGTAAACTCACTTACAACTACAACTGGAGATAAAGGAGAACAGTTCAAGAAAATCAAAATTGTGGATGCTATGGATATGATTAGTTCTGACATAAAGACAACTATCCAGGATAACTATATTGGGAAATATGCAAACACTTATGATAATAAATGTCTCCTTATTTCAGCAATTGGCAACTATCTGGATTCACTCATAAAAGAAGAGGTTCTTTCACAATCCTCTATCAGTATTGATATAGAGGCAAACAGAAGTTTCTTGAAAGGAAAGGGAATTGATACAGACAGTATGTCAGAATATGAAATAAAAACAGCAAATACAGGCTCCGGCGTATTCTTGATGGCAAAAATCAGTATTGTAGATGCTATTGAAGATATTGTACTGCCAATTGCAATTTAAGAAAGGTGATGAATAGATATGCAAAGGTATAGACCAGAACAGCAAATCAATGGCACATTTGGCGAACTGTGGATTGATGATACTTACATGGCAGAAGTGACAGCAGTTGAAGCTAAAGTGACACTTGAACAGACAGAAGTTAATCAAACAAGAACATTGGCAAAGGGCTACAAAACAACTGGAATGGATTGTAAAGGAACAATCAAGGTAAATAAAGTAACTTCATATTTTATAAATTTGCTATCAGACAATTTGAAGGCAGGAAAGACAACCGTCTGCACAATTACTTCGAAATTGGATGATCCAGACAGTACAGGTTCAGAGAGAATCAAATTTACAGGATGTACATTCAGTGAATTGTCATTAGCAAACTGGGAAGCGAAAAAACTTGGAGAAGAAAGTATTCCATTTTCGTTCACAGGTTGGGAAGTTTTAGACAGTATTTCGTAAAAAAAAGGAGGATTTTAATATGGGAACATTAGTAGATGAATTGATGAAAGCAGATGCCAAAAAAGTAGGCGATTTAAAGAAAGGTACATATCTTTCCAAAAAGCTGGCAGAAC
Organism: Clostridiales bacterium; assembly: GCA_014799595.1. Lineage (GTDB taxonomy): Bacteria > Bacillota > Clostridia > Lachnospirales > Lachnospiraceae > CAG-411. The sequence continues at coordinate 10,523 of JAAVHR010000104.1, forward strand.
TCTTAGGAAAAGAAGAAAAAGTTGAAATTATAATCAGGGAAATTCCATCCAGAAGAATAAATGATCTTAGTGCTTATCAATATGATAGAAAAGGCAATATGGACTACAGCAAGAATTTTGATGCAAAACTTATGACTTGTGTAGAAGGAATTATAGAGCCAAATCTACGAGACGAAGAATTGCAGGCACACTTTAAATGCAAAACTGCTAATGAACTTTGTGAAAAGCTGTTTGGATTTGAAGTAAATTATATTTCAGATGCCATAATGAGTTTATCTGATGTTAAAGAAGATGCAGAAGAAGATACAGAGGAAGAAATAAAAAACTAATTGAGACGAATGGGGAGGTACAGCTTATGTATCTCCTTTTTCGTTATCACGGAATCATGCCCAAGAGATTTTATAAAATGGGCTATGGAGAAAAGCAGATAGTGCGTTCCATGATGCATTATGAAATGGAACAGAGACAAAAAGAACTTGACAGTATAAGAGGAGGCTGATATAGTGGGGAAATTTATAGATGTAACACTCCGGCTCGTTGACAAAATGACAGCTCCTCTTACAAATGCAGGAAAAGCCCTAGCAAACCATGCAAGCCAATTTCAAAAAGCAGGAAAACAAATTCAAAACGCAGGAAAGGTTATTAGTAATGTTGGAAGTTCCATGACAAAAGGAATTACAGTACCAGTTGTGGCGGCAGGCACTGCTTGTATAAAGTTAGCTGCTGATTTTGAGCAAGGAATGAGCAAAGTGCATGCGACAATGGGCGATTTAGAAAAAACAAGCAACAAATCCATGAAAGAGATGACAAAAACTGCTGGTGAATTGGGATTGAAAGTAGATACAAGCCTTTCAAAAACGGAACAACAAATGGATCTGCTTTCGCAAATGGCAGAACGAATGGGGCGAAAAACGAAGTATTCAGCAACAGAAGCAACAGAAGCGTATAATTATATGGCAATGGCAGGATGGAAAGCCGGAGATATGCTGAATGGAATAAAACCAGTGATGGAATTGGCTGGTGCATCTGGTGAAGATTTAGCTTTGACATCAGATATTCTTACAGATAGTTTGACAGCATTTGGAAAGACTGCAAAAGATACAGAACATTTTGCGGATGTAATGGCAGCAGCTTCTTCTAATGCAAATACGAATGTATCTATGCTAGGAGAATCTTTCAAATATTGCGGTCCAGTAGCTGGAGCGTTAGGGTATAGCATAGACGATACTTCTGTGGCATTAGGCTTAATGGCGAACAGTGGAATTAAGGCAAGTAATGCAGGTACTGCACTAAGAACCCTTTTCACAAATATGGCAAATCCAACAGATACAATGGCAACAGCAATGAAAACTCTGGGTGTGTCATTAGATGATGGCAAAGGCAATATGAAAAGTTTGTCACAGGTTATGAATGACCTAAGAGGTGGTTTTGGCAATCTAAAAATGCCGCAACAAGAATACACAAAACAATTGAACGCACTGAACGCAAAGCTTGGAAGTGGAGAACTTTCGACAAAAAAATATAATAAAGAAGCTGCAAGGCTTGTTGAAAGAGCTTATGGTGCGGAAGGAGCATTAAAAGCACAAGCAGCCGCACAACTTGCGGGAAAAACCGGTATGGCAGGATTGCTTGCTATTGTAAATAGTTCAGATAAAGATTTTAACAAACTGACAAAAGCTGTCAAAGAATCTGATGGTGCATGTCATGATATGTATGAAACAGCAAACGACAATCTGCTTGGAAAATTAACAGAATTAAAATCAATACTTGAAGGTGTAGGAAAAACTATCGGTGATAAATTCATACAACCAGCAACTGATTTGGTGGAATGGGTTGGAACAATGGCAGATAAGTTCCATGAATTATCAGATGAACAGCAGGACACTATTATAAAAATTGCTCTTGTAGCTGCATCCATAGGACCAGCAATTTTGATCTTTGGTAAAGTAGTTGGAACGATAGGAAGTGTAGTAAGTGCAGTAGGAAAAGTAGGAAAAGCATTCAAAACATTTGGAAGTTTGACAGGGATTATTACAAGTCCGGCAGGAATTGTAATAATGGCAGTTGCAGGAATTGCGGCAGCAGCGTTTCTTTTATGGAAGAACTGGGACAAGATAAAACCTAAAATGCAAGCAGCAATAGGAGCTGTTGCGAAAATATTTAAAGATTTAAAGCCTAAAATAGATCCTGTCATAAAAACAGTTACAAAAACAATTGATTCTATGAAAAAGACAGTACAAAAATCAATGCCNGCAATTAAAGAGGCAACGAATAAAGCGTTTAAAGCGATACAGCCTTACATAAAAATGGCAGGAGAATTTCTGAAAGAGGTAGCAGGTATTATTAAAAATGTGCTGTCAAAAGCTTTTGATAGTGTAAAACCAGTAATAGAAAAATTTGGTGATGCATTTAATGCTGTATTTCCTAAAATTTCAGGTCTAATTGAAATCTTTGCAGATATTCTTTCTTTTTTGGCACCAGTAGCACAAACAGTATTTTTTATAGCTGCGGAAAAAATAGATACTTTTGGAAAAAAGGTATCTGAAATATTTGACGGTGTATGTCAGATTTTTGGCGGTGTATTGGATTTTATCACAGGAGTGTTTACAGGGAACTGGGAAAAGGCTTGGAAAGGTGTAAAAGATATCTTTTCAGGAATTTTCAAAACATTCGTTGCAATAGCAAAAGCACCAATAAACGGTGTAATTGCTGTTATTAATGGAGCGATTAGAGGATTAAATAAAGTTAAAGTTCCGGACTGGGTACCAGGTGCCGGAGGTAAAGGAATTAACATTCCACTAATTCCTAAATTGGCAAAAGGCACAAATAACTGGAAGGGTGGTATTGTACAGATTTCAGAACGTGGTGGAGAAATTGTCGACTTACCACAAGGAAGCAGAGTGTATCCACACGATAAATCCGTGAAAAAAGCTTATCAGGATGGAGCAAATTCAAAATCAAAGGGCGGTATCGTGATTAGCATACCCAAATTGGCAGATCAAATTATAATTAGAGAAGATGCAGACATTGACAAAGTTGTAGATAAAATGATGAGTAAACTTGAAAAAGTTTCTTTAAATATTGGAGGTGAAGATATTGGATATTTATATTAGCGGACATAAGGAAAGTGTGCAATTACCTATTTTGCCTGCAAGTATTGAGGTACAAATGGCACAGAATAATACTTCTGTGATGATTCACAATTTTGGAGAAATTAACCTGAAAGGAAAGCGAAGTTTATATTATATATCTTTCAGCTCTATCTTTCCTCACGAATACTATGAATTTTGCAAATGCAAGCCACTAGATGATCCTTATGATTATGTACAAATTTTCNGTAAATGGTTTGAAGATAATGAAACACTGATACTTTGTGTTTCGGGGACTTTAATAAGTCATTTCTGTACTATTGAGGAATTTTCTTTTTCTGAAGAGGATGGTACAGGTGATGTTTTCTATACTCTTTCTTTGAAGGAGTATAGAAATCCTTACATTAAAACGGTGCAGGATGCAATAAAAACAATATTCAAAAACGATACAGTAAAAAAGCCTGCAACAAAGAGAGTCTCTAAAACAGTAAAATCACATTCTTATAAGTGGAAAAAAGGCGATACATGGAACAAAGTCGCAAAGAAAGAGACAGGCACCAGTGCAAACGGAAAAGCTTTAAAAAAGCTAAATAAGAAAGTAATAAATGCTGCAAAGAAAGAATACCGGAAGAAACATCCAAAAATCAAAACAATAAAGGAAAATGTTGCCTTAATTGGTAAAAAGGTTGTGATTAAGGTATGATAAAAATTAAGTGGAAAAAAGAATGGATTGAATTTGAGAAAGCGGAATGGAGTGGAACATCAGAACAATGCTCCAGGCAGCTTTCTTTTTCAATTCCACATAATCCGTATGATAAAGAATTTTTGAATAAAAATATATCACTTGGAGATTTGATTTATTTATACAATGATAAGAAATGTTTGTTTGTGGGAACGGTAACAAGTAGAGAAATATCCGCCGAAATAGGCACGAGGGAATATGTTGCACAAGATTTCATGCATCATTTGCTTAGAAGCAGCGGCACATTTAAGTTTAAAAATATGTCACCGGAAACAATTGCAAAAAAGCTATGCAAAAATCTTAACATCACAGTTGGATCCTTGGCAAAAACGGGGGTGAATATTCCTAAGATTATTTTTGAAGAGCAGCCATACTATGACATGATTGTGAGAGTGTACAGGAAGGCAAAAGCTACAACTAAAAAAATCTATATGCCTGCCATGGATGGAAAAAAGGTATCTGTAATTGTGAAGGGTACAAGTTCAGGTGTTGTGCTTGAACAGGGTAAAGATATCACAGAAGCATCATACTCAGATACAACAGACAACATNGTAGATAAAGTNGTTATTTATNATGATAAGTTGAAAANNCTTGGAGAGATAAAAGATAATNCGAATATATCAAAATATGGTATTTATCAAAGNACTTATACAAAAGAAAAAGGAGTAAATGCTAAGAATGTNGCAAAATCAATGTTNNTTGGAGTAACAAAAGAAGCACAAGTTACAGCATTGGGAAATATTAAGGCGATTTCCGGTAAAAGNATAAAAATCAAAGATAGTGCNACTGGACTTACAGGNACATTTTATATAAGTGCAGATACACATACTTTTGAAGATGGNACACACATNATGAATCTNGAACTNGTGTGGAAAAATGNGAGNGAAGAGGGTGCAGATGTTTATGAGCCGAGCAAATCAGAAAAAGCGAAGAAAAANCTTTCAAATGCATCAAAATGTTATTACTTAGAAAATTCCAGTGTATATCACTCTTCAAAATCATGNACNGCTTGTGCAGGAAAGAAAAANNTTAAAACATCTACAGTTGCAAAAATGAAAAAAGTCAAGATTGCCAGAGGAAAAAATAAAGGAAAGCGTAAGTATAAAGCTTGTAGCAAGTGCTGGAAGTAGGTGTAAGCAGTGAATGGGTATGAAAAACTGATTCATATAATCAGGCAAGAAGTAAAAAGGAATCAGGAAACTTGCAAAATAAAACGTGGAACTATGACAAGCACAAAAACATGTGCCGTTGGAGAANTGGAACTGGATGAAGATGACCTAATCAAGGCAGATATCGAATTGAAAAAAGGTGATGAGGTGTTGATTGTAAAGTTGTCAGAGGATACTTGGGCAATTTTGTGTAAGGTGGTGAATGTGTAATGTTTCNATTTGATATNGNAGAGGANGAACTNGAAGAACNGGAAGATGANAAAGAGGAAAANGAACCAACAGANTATGANATAGATTTTACTACAAATAGATTGACTGGAAGAATAATTACAGGGCTTGCCGCAATTGTGCAGTGGGTAAAAATTGCTTTCAGTATAGACAGATATGTCTATACACANTATTCNTGGGACTATGCAAACGAACTTAGTACATTAATAGGNAAAGGGTATACACAAGAAAGAATAACCACAGAGGCTTATAGAATGGTAACAGACACATTNTCNNTAANTAGTGANATNACAGGAATAAGCAATTTTCAATGTCAAATAGAAGGAGATGTACTAACAATATCGTTCACACTCCTAACAAAATANGGGGAGGAGGATGTTAATGTACGAAGATAGAACACAAGAAACTATTATATCTGAAATGCTGGAGGATTTTGGAGCAGATGTTAGGACAGATGAAGGCTCTTTAGCATATAATGCCTGCGTAAAAATAGCATCAGAACTTGAAGACACCTATGCAGATTTAGACGAATTAAATGATAATATGCTGCCAGATACACAAGATTTGGACCATTTAATACGATATGCAAGAGAAAGAGGNATNNANTANAANTATGCNACNAATNCANTTGNAAAAGCAGAATTCCANCAAGAGATTGAAATAGGAGAAAGATTCACTTGTAATGACTATATTTACACAGTGACCGAACNTTTAGAAGAATACAGCTACAAGTTAGAGTGTGAGACTGAAGGAACTGCTGCCAATGGAAANANTGGACAACTTGATCCTGTTGACTANGTNGACGAATACGAAGGCGGAAGTATTNTAGAAATNNTGGAATGTGGCATGGATGACGAAGAGGAAGAAGAGTTTCGGCAAAGAGTATTGNATAGTTTTGATTCTATGGCATTTGGAGGAAATAAAGCNGANTATAGANTNTATATTGATGCNATTGCTGGNGTNAGNGGATGCAAGCCTAAAAGAAGAGAAGCAGACAGTGAGTGGNTAAANATNTGGATTNCNGGAACNGATAACATGNCTGCTGGTGAAGAACTTATAAAAAGAGTGCAGGAGATGATAGACCCNGAAGAATCCAGCGGAGAAGGGGACGGGATGGCTCCTATATGCCACAAAGTAAAAATTCTAAGTGTAGAAGAAAAAAGCATNAATATAACAACCACAATTTNNTGGAAAGAAGGATATAGTGCANGTACNTCACAANCAAGAGTAGAGCAGGCTATTGAAGAGTATCTNAAAANTNTAAGAAANNNNTGGGAAGAAAATGAAATGANTGNCATAATTGTNAGNNTNTCACAGATTGAAGCNAGNATTNTAAGNATNGAGGANGTNGAAGANNTACAAGANACNATGCTNAATAANTTGTATGACAATNTTNCTCTTGANTTTACNCAAATNCCNANTTTNGGNGGTGTTNCTATTGTTTGAAGCACCCGAAATAATCAGACAAATACCAGACATTAAACAAATNTANGAAATAAATGAAANGCAGNTAGATAAGCTTAANGAAGCNGTNTATCAATTNGATAGNGATATTTTTCTGGAAGATATGGGAAAANNTCANATAGANCGNTGGGANAATATNCTTAATATTATANCTTTTGACAATGANANTATAGAAGATAGAAGATTCCGNATNCAGACAAGAATACTNGAAAGACCGCCGTACACGTACAAAATATTTGTAAAGAAANTAAAAGTATTGTCNCNNGAATCNAAAGTAGAAAGGTCAANNAATCACATNATAGTNNNTATTGAGCCTATATCGNTAAAAATGAANGATGAAATAAAAAGAATGCTNNNTGAGATNCTTCCGCTNAATNTGACATATTGTATNNTGGTNCTNATAGAAATTTCTTTTGATAANAANAANNTNGANCAATTNCAAGTCAACAAAATAAATTTACATACATCTTTTAAAGATGATGCTNGGGAAAGTTGNCNNATCACAGACTTTGAGAACANAAGTAAACTCTTTTACAGAATCNATCGAAGCAAGTGTAACAACTATGAAAAATGTGAGATACCTTNATGGCTNNCGNTTGCTTGATGGAAGTAAANAGTTAAATTCNGAAATAAAGAAGGAGGTACTATAAAATGGCTGATGCAGTAGTAACAAAAATAGCAAGAAATAANATGCTCCNTGCNAGNGCAGGNGAAATTCCNNTNCCNAAAANNNTAGGTTTTGCNTTTGGNGATGGNGGGGTNGATGATTCAGGAAATGTACTNACCCCATCCGAAGACCANGANNNACTNCATTCNGAACTGCTTAGAAAAGNNATAGACAGNTATACTATGATTTCAGAAACGAAGTGCAAGTATGAGTGTACATTGGNAAATGAGGAATTAGNAGGCGAAAGTATAAGCGAGATGGCTCTNTATGATGCAGATGGGGACTTAGTAGCNATNAAAAACTGTANGCCTAAAGGGAAAGATAATGATTTTGAAATGAAATTTGANATNNNNGANTGTTTTTAGGAGGTGTATATCATGAAAACTTATAAAACGGATTCTCCAGTGTTTTCAACAAGTGTTTCTATTTTAGAAACTACAGACACAGACCATGCAGACAACTTCAATGAACCAACAAAGCAGCTTTATGAAAATACTCTTGTAGTTAAGGAACAGATAGATAAGAAAGCNGATAAGGAACATACNCACAACTATGCTGGAATTTATGCAAAACAGGAAGANCTAGAAAAAACAGAANAACAACTACAGAAACAGATAGATGAGAAAGCAGNCAAGGAACATACACACAACTATGCTAAAAGTTCTTCACCTGGAGGGGATGCCGAAAATGCATTAAAAGTGAATGGGCANACTGTACAAAGNGATGTGCCTGTCAATGCAAAATTTACAGATAGCATATATACTCATCCGACATCANCAGGNNACAAACATGTTCCAAGCTGGNGGCAGTACAAACCAAATACTAAGATATAATGGTGATGGCACTGCCANATGGGATAANGATTATGTGGGTTCTGGTAGAAAGGCTGGAACATNAATTGGNGGTAGCTCTACTGCAGAAGGTAGCAACAACACANCATCTGGTGNNTGTTCNCATNNAGAAGGNNNCNACAACACANCATCTGGTGANTNTTCNCATGTAGAAGGTTTCAAGAACACAGCATCTGGTAGGTATTCTCATGTAGAATGTTTCAACAACACAGCATCTGGTAATTATTCTCATGCNGGAGGGGCAGAAAGTTCTGCATTAGGAGAGTCTTCATTTGTGCATGGTTATGTAGCACGTGCAAACAAATTTGGGACAGCATTTGGCAAGTTTAACAATTTAAAATCAACAGATGTTAATAATGAAGATGTAGCATTGCAGGTTGGGAATGGTTATTGGAGTGCCAGCGGAGGTGTATTTAGAAATATTCTTACTCTTTATTATAGTGGGGAGTTTTATATAAATGGAAATTATCATTCATCAGGTGCTGACTATGCAGAGTATTTTGAGTGGCTGGATGGTAATGCTGGCAATGAAGACAGAAGAGGTTATTTTGTTACTATGGATGGAGATAAAATAAAAAAGGCAAATGCTGGTGATTACATTCTGGGAATTGTATCAGGCAATCCGTCTGTGATTGGAAATTCGGACGAAGAGTGGATGGGCAGGTTGGTATTGGATGAATTTGGTTCTCCTGTAATGAAAGAGATTGAAATTACCAGAAAAGTGCCAACGAATATTGAACAGGAAGAAATGAAGTTTGATGAAGTAGTTGAGCATCTCACAGTGCCAGAAGAAAATACGGAATATGATCCCGAAAGGGAGTATACCCATAGAGCAGACAGACCAGAGTGGGATGCTGTTGGTATGCTTGGTGTACTGAGAGTAAGAGATGATGGAAGTTGTAAAATAAATGGATTTTGTACGGTTGCGGATGGAGGAATTGCTACAAATAGCGAAAACGGTTATCGAGTAATAAACAGAATCAATGACCATATTATAAAAGTTGTATTTAAGTAAGGGTGATGTAATTACAAACTTATAAACTAAACAAAATAAATTGTAGAATAGAGAAGGTAAAAGGGGCTTTGTAATGTGCAAGGCTCCTTTTTAGATTGGAGGAATTATATGGCAAATGTAAAAATTTCTGAATTAGCACAAGCTACTGATATCTCAAATGATGATTTATTAATAATTGAAACTGAAAATGGCACACGTTCTGTTTCTTATGGGAAAATTAGAGAATCATCCCAAATAGGATATGAGCTACTTGCATATTATAATGGGTATGTATCAAAAGGCGGTTCACAGTCAAAATGGGAATTTACTCTTACAGGAACTGGAGGATATATCTATATACCAGATGAATGTTATGTCAGCACACTAGAAGTAGATGGTAATCCAATAATTAAATTAGAGTCGTCAGCTCCTGGTGGAGTTGCACTAAGACCACATATTAATATGGTAGGTCCATTATATATTCCTTTTAAATCGAAAATTACGATTATGGATGATTTTCAAAATCCTGGCAGCACTGGTGATAAGTATAGTAGTAGTTTTTATGTTTATGGAAATAGAACAGCAAATATAGATGCATCAAATAGTGGTTCTAATTCTTCAATGGTTTGCAATTTCAATGCTCTTAATGTAACAGAATAAAATATAAAATAACTATAAGAAGGAGAGAATACATCATGTATACATGGGAAATTGAAAAATTTTTAGCAGAAAGAAACAGAATTGTAACAAGAGAAGAATTTTATAAGATTGTGAATCAAGTAGATAATCCACAAGTTATTGATGTGAAGTATAATAAAGATAGTAATACNTATAATCTAAAAACTTCNGACAATGGANATATGNATTTTTCTCTTGAGGTTTAAAATTAATAGAATAGTTAAAGGGTAGTTGAGATTTATTCTCTTCTACCCTATTTTTTACGATATTAAAACATTTACATTTTTGACCAAGTATTGTGTCCATATTGTGTACCAAAAGCAAAATATAATTAGAACTAATAAATACAAATAGATACAATAAATTTTGTCCAATCTGTGTAAATAGCTGATTTCAAGGCATAATCAGATACAAATAGATACTATTAAAATCCTATTTTTTTATAGAATCGGTATGGGTAACAATCCAATGGTTGGTGCTACTGTTGCTGTAGCCGTTTCCATTGAGGAAGCTGCTAAGGCTGGTAAGTTCTAGGAAATGTTGTATTTACAGTAAAGTTCAATATCTAAATACTTGTGAAATCGTGCAAATAAATACACATAATACACAGGTAATACACAAATAAAATTATTAAAATTCCTCAGGCAACTAATGTGTTGTCTGGGGAATTTTGTTTAAAATACAGTCCAGACTCTATATAAGTATAATCTATTTAAAACAGCTCTTATAAACCAGTAATTGGAATTGTTTTATATAAACTTGTCTTGATTTTAAGTGTATTTAACAAACTTCCAAAAACAGGTAATCTCCATATAAAGTTTTTTGTTATTTGCCATTCATCAAAGACAAGAGTTTATCCCTTTCCTATAATAAATACAACAATGCTATTAAATACTTTTCTTTTAACTTTTCTGTTAGTGTATTTGATTGAGACAAATGGTCTTTTATATCAGCCATCTTTACCCAATATGCTTCTGGATTTGTATCTGAATATTCTTTTATATTTTTTATGTAAACAATATAATCCATATCTTTGGGTTTTGTTAATAATTCAAGACATTCTCGAAATCTTAACTTATTTTTTATTGCATTTTTAGGAAAATCTGTTTCTTTCCATAAATCATGCATAATAGCCAATGCTATACAATCATCCATATTTTCTTCTTGTATCATTGGGTTTTCAGCCACATAAGTTGCTACCCTCATGACATGATTATATGTTGTTGAATCATAAAATTTCCTTGCCATTACTAATGCATATCCAATTAAACTCATTTAACATTCCTCCTAACTATACACATAAATTCATTCAATAGTGATATCAACTTTCACTATTATGTAAGCTCTGTACAAAAATCAATGAATAAATTGAATTTTGCAATCATCTGTTTCCTTCTTACTTGCAATATACTTTTTCAAATCTAATTTCATTTGTATGTAATTTTCTTTCTGATTAAGTATATATGTCTTATTCCTGCTTTCATAATCTGCAAACCACTCAATCATCGTTTCATCATCACATTCTTCATCATTCTTAAAAGCATATATAGATATTGCAATCATGGAAGTTTTGTTTTTCTCTTCATTTATTTTTGATTTTTCGTCTATGCCTATCGTCCACGCTTTTAGATTATCACTATGAAAATCTAAATCCTCTTCACTTATATCAGAATCAACATTCTTTTTTATAAACTCAAGCATATCTACTTCTTTCAGAGCATTTTCCTTGATTTGTAAAAACTCATACAATAAAGTTTCAAGAATATGTAATTTTGCAATAATTACTGCTTTATCTTTTGTACTTCCTTCTTTATCAACNANGTCAAATAATTGTCCATCTACTTCTTTTTTTNTAAGACCATTTTTAAATGCCTGTAAAAATTCTGTAAACTTTATATCATCAAGTCCCATGTCAACAAACTTATTATAAAAAGCAAGCCAAATAAAGGAATCCTTTGCTGTAAAAATATTGTNAATGTTTTTATCAAATATTATCTTCTCTAATCTGTGTAAATTNCTATCTAACTTATTAAACTCTTCTTTATTTGAATTTGTATTCAAATACTTTGCAATATTCATAGCACTTGTCTTCCATTTATCTAAATGAAACATACACATTACNGATTCCAAGACGACTCTTTCAACAGTTCCATTTATTTTTTCTTTTTCTGAAAAAATNCCAGATTTTGNAAAGAAATCCGTATTTAAAATCTTTCTGGTTTCNTTTGCAAAATTATCAATGTGTGTAAATGCTTTTTGAGCTGTATTCATAGATGTATGATTATTGTATCTTTTTATCAAAGTNGAAATACGTTTCATATCACATTCTTCATGAATAACTGTATCAATCTGATATTCGTTAAATCTTTTCTTCAATTCNTCNGGNAGTTCTTCATAAGTTTTATTTTTTATGTTAAATTCAACATCCTCCCAAATAATATTTCCTTCTTCATCTTCNAAAATATTTCCATTCAGATCCTTTTTCTTTGACCTATAAATAAGGATATAATGTTCAATAGCAGATGTTATTTTATAATTTCCATANCTATATCTCATCAAGGAAGAACTTCTTTGCAGTCCATCAATAATCCAAAGTTGAGAACTCTTTTCTTCTCCNAAAATAATAGGCGGAATATAATCTTCAGATAGAACTGTAAAAACCAATTCATTTATCTGTCCATTCTTCCANGCACCTGCCATTCTCTGAACATCTGCATTGTCACGAATATCCTTATCCTTAATTTTTCTTAAATACATATCCATTGTATATATCTGTTTCCTTGGTTTTGCCATTTTACACGCCTCCCATTCCCTAATTAAAATAATATAGAAACATTCCGATATGCATGAATTNCATCATAACAATCCGCATACTCCTTTTTTGTGATATGTAATTCCTCTNTAATCTCATTAGGCGGATAACCAGCTATAATAAGCCTTAGCACCTCTTTTTGAAGANCTGAAAGTTTANTNAGGTATAACTGTATTTTTTCACTATACATTTCTTCTTTTCCCTCAAAGATTTCTTTTTCTATATCAAAACTACCTGAAATTACATCTCCTAATGTGGAATTCTCATCATTATCAATAGGTGTATCCAGATAAATGTCTGGTAAAATCTTCTGTGTAACTTTACCATTTTCATCTACTAATTCTATTTTTGTCACTCTTTTATCCCGATTTTGTCTCTTAAATTCATCCACAAATGCTAAAGCTAAAGCACTATATAAAAAACCTTCAAAATCTCCTTTTGATGCATCATATCTGTTGTTTTTTACAATATCACAAAACACATCATTCGCAACGGAATAAAACTCATCCATATCTTTGTCTTGAATACCACCATATTTTCTATAAAAAATTTGATTTACAATGGTATGAAGTTTCTTTGCATTGTTCTCATAATATGAGTTTAATATTTTTTCCATAATAAACACCTCTCTAATTATTTTTCTAAAATTCTCTATATAATATTTCTCTAAAACTTAATTCGTTATTTTGAATTTTCTGATATTTGTCNCNTCTTTGCGTCNTAATTATCTATAAAAGCTTTCATATTTTCCAAAATAATTATGATAATATGAACTTTATATTTGTAATTATATATTCCGAACCTTTTTTATCTCTTCTATTTAATTGTTAAGTTACTGTTTATGTTCTTTGCCCTTCTGATTGGTGCGAGACAATATATAAATTGTGGCAANATATGAATGTGCNTACCTATCTGAACTGTTAGTTACNGTTCACGGGTAGTACTTTGCACTTGCTGCAAAGTACGTAAGAATAGGTAGTGGTAGAGAAAGAATCCAGCCTTTCGCTGAAAGCGAACTCTTAATTAATAGGTTGGATTCCGTTACTGTTAGCACCNTAGGTGTGAACAGTAACAACTGTTACGGAAATTTTGCAGAACTGCTTGAAATTACTTGACTTCTAACAAATAAGTATGTAGAATGAAAATAAGCGCAGTTATGCGTTTCAAGTTCAAGCCACTTTGGCATTGAATTTGTGTATATGTATTGAGACCTATCTAATCAGAGGTNCGCCAACACNGTTTGTATGATTAGATGGGTCTTTTTTATTTCTCTTAATGTCAATTATAGAACTCATGTTTGAATTTGTCAATACTTTTTNCGAACATTCGTTTGTAATTTATTTACAATTCANTNTTGCAAAAGNATGTGTGCTGNATTCACATGCCTATTGCTTTTTCAAAATCATATTTCATAATACATTTTTTTCTTTATTATATACTCTCCNCTAGCATCCATATAGTAATATTTAAGATTTTTGGTAACCATTATACATTTGTCATACAATTCTCTACCATCTCAAATTTATAAAATCAAATTTTCAGATTATCTGTAATCCAAATATAGAAGTATAAATTAGAAACAAATAGTCAATTGCGAAACTCAGTTTTATCTTTAAGTATTTGAGAATTTCACAATTAACTACATATCAACAAACAGAAAAAAGGAGAAAATACACATGACAAAAAAATTTTATAACAATAATAATTACAAAATGGNTNCTTCCACTTTTGGAGGTATCATTTATCCCTCAGATTTTGANACCTCTCATCCTGNCNGAAATATAGCCCAAAGAATTATTTCAGACATGAATTTTGACAGGCAATGTAAAAGNAACTTAGAANTTAGAAATAATATAAAGAAAGGATGTGTAACAAATGATTAATAGACCTCTCTACACAAGAAAATATCATTCCAGCCGTCTCAAAGAATTTGGCTATAACATTGAAAATACTTTTGATGAATCTAAAAGCTTAAATGAAATAATCGGATTATCAGATAACCAAATNTTAAAAACCATGCGGGATGTCCAAAATAGAATAATTGACAAACAGANACTTGAAATACTAATTAAGACTAGAGATATGTATAAAACAAAACTTACCTATCAACAATCCAAAAGAGGNATTGTTTCTGCTACTGCTATTGCCCAAAAATTAAAAGCNANNAAACAACAAAATTCACTAACAGAAANATTATATGAAAAATATGTAAAGATTTCTATTAATAAAGAGGAAGCAAGAAGGATTCAAGATAAGATTAACCGTATGCTTTTCAATCCTGATTATGTAACTGTTGTTATGGATAATTTAAAACAATATGATTATTTATACCATAACGGATTTTATATCAACAANGAAAAATATAAAAGACTCAGTTGCGGAGCAGGACAAGCCAGAGTATCTACTGTTGTTTTTGGAAATGAAAAAATCATCCCAAAAGTAAAAGAAAAACTAAATAATGGGCGTGATATGAACAAGAAACTTTCACCTAGTAAGTTTAATGCATATTTTGGATTATATGGNTCGGCAACAAAAGAAGTAAGTGANCCTAAATTTCTTGTTGTGAAAGACTATGAGAATACCACTTCCTTTATGGCTAATTATGTTATTGAAAATGGGTGGGGAGTTGATGACACTATTATTCCNAAAATGATGAAGGATACTCCAATGAATCGGACAGATGGCATGGGATTAATTTCCTATAGACAGGCTGAAAAATGGGCAAAAGAAATCGGATTGGATTATGTCCCATCGCAATTTTGTGTAAGACAAAGTTTTATAAAGGGTATGNTGTGTGTGTTCCCTATCCATGAATTTTGCGAAGAAATAAATGNTGGAAATTATCTAGTGGATACCATCTATCAAGACAAAAATGGAAATTATATTAAAGCTGATTTAAGGGACTATGATGTTATTATTAGTGAATCNCAATTTAAGCTTTGGGATAGTTTTGATTCCATAGATACTTACATAGATAATTGNCACAAAAATAAACTTGATTGGAGAATTACATTGGTCACTCCAAAAGAAGCAAAAAGGATGTTAAAACTAAATTATCAATTTATACAAACTTTAGACTTAAATCAAGAAGATATTGAAAAACTTGCAGAACAATTTNTTGATTGGATCACAAAAGTTTCCTATGATAATGCATATTATATGTTACTATTCCTCCTTGGTGTAAATAATGATGCTGAAAAAATTCATAATTTCTTATCAAGCANCGATGCCTATTGGATAAAAGCCTTAATTGCANATCATAATGTGAAAAATGACAAATATATTCGTACTAAAGTAAGAGAACTAATTAAGAGAAAAATAGAAAANGCATGTAAAGGTGATATTTATGTAGATGGCAATTTNCAGGTAATCGTATCAGATCCNTTTGGATTTATGCAGCATGTATGTGGATTACCAGTCACAGGATTACTGAAAGAAGGAAAGTCCTACTCGAATTATTGGAATGAACGGAAAGTTACACAAGTGGATGCTATGCGTTCACCTCTTACATACCGCTCTGAACATGTCATACTAAACTTTCAAAAGGATAAAGATACCGAAAAATGGTACCGCTACTGCAAGCTTGGTATTATATTAAATTATCATGGTCACGAAACATACAACTTTGCTGGCAGTGACTTTGATTTTGATATTTTAGCTACTACTCCTAACGAAATTATGATGAAAGGAGTTTATAGAGATGAATTTCCAGTCGTTTATGATGCTCCAAAACCTAAAAAGATAATCCTAACAGAAGATGATTTATATCAAGCGGATACCTTTTCTTTTGGATCCATTATTGGATCGATTACAAATAAATCCAGTATTGGCTATGCAAAATTACCATTGATAGAAAGTAAATTTGGTAAAGACAGCCAGGAATACAAACTTATGAAATCCCGTCTACAACAATGTTGTAAAGCACAATCTGCCCAAATTGACAAAGCAAAAATAGGACAAGAGGTAAAAGGAATTCCAAAAGTCTGGGTAACCAGAAATAGGATTAAGAAAAATAAACAAGGTGAAATACAATGCAAACAATCAAACAGAAAAATTTTATATAATAATACATTACTTGATAAATATCCATATTTTTTTAGATATGTTTATAAAAGCACAAACAGAGATTACAAAAAATATTTCGACGAATGTAATGTTATTTGTAAACAAAAATATAAAATGGATTTTCACCAATTAGAGATGTTAGAAAGTAAAACTGAGGAACAAAAAGAATTTATTGCAAATTTTTATGAATTTTGTCCTGTACTAATCAGTGATAGTCCTATGAATTTACTTTGCAAATACATAGAGAATGTGCAATGGGGTATCTCACAAAAAACTAAGATTGATGCCAAATCCTTTGATTATGAAATCTACAAACGAAAAGAATTTGACTACTTAGAATATTACGCAGATGTAGTATCTACGGTCAAAAAGTTCATTCGCCAACAACGGAATACAATTATTGTAAATAATGAAGATACGATTGCTAATCATTCTGATAAAGTTCATGAAATATCTTTGGATAATACAGCAGACAATTTATACGAAAGACTTAGTAAAGTCAATTGTAATCCCTATATTATAGTCAATTGTTTAATTGATTACTTTTATAAAGAAAATGAAAGGAGTAATAAAGATTTACTATGGGCAACTTACGGAAAATATATCTATAAAAATATTATGGAAAACACAGGAAAAACTACTGCCCTATTTCCAATGCCTTGTAAGGATAACGAAGAATGTGATTTACAATATCTAGGTTATGATTATACATTAAAGGAGGTAACATTATAAGTATGGATTATAAATATACAGAATTGAATTATGCAAAAAAAATTTATGAAAATGGTTTTCAATCTGAACAACACAAACCTACAGAACTACGTTTAGTTGCAACATATATGAGAAGAATTTTGGATTATAAGCCCAAAAAACTTCGTGAAGAAATGTATAAATGGTGTGAATGTAATATACCTGAATACAAAAAAGAATTATATTATAAGATGATTAATTCCTCTATTCGTAAAGCATGTCAAAAAGGATCCATGCTAACAAATATAGATCGGATTCTTTTCTATAAATATGAAATGGACTATATAAATGGTCTGTTTATAAAGGAGGATATCAATCCCCAAAAAGAATCTGTATATTCCAATGGGTGTAAAAAAATATTGTTTACTCTTCTTTTTAAAATGAAAGCCAATAAATTGCTTGCAGAAACTAAGAGTAATGATGAAGATTTTGAATATACAGGAAAGTATTTTAAGGGAGGACAAAAGAAATATACAGAATTAAAAAACCTTGCAAAACTGCCTCAAAAAGTAAGAATAAATGAAGATATCATCCATACTTTGTGGATAAACGGTCTAGTTTCTCCTATGTATAATGGTCTTATAAAATTAAATTTTATGGAGGAGCTTTATGAACTCCAAAACAATAATAAGGAAATAGATAACACAATTGCTTTGGAAATAAAAGAATATGATTCTATAGGTTTGTATTTTGATTATTATAATAAGGATAAAAAAATTTCTTTTTGCAAAGAATGTGGAAAAATCTTTAAAAAGAAGTCAAACAGACAAGAGTATTGTTCTAATGAATGTTCCAAAATCATAGACAGAGAAAAAGCAAAAAAACGCATGAAAGTAAAAAGGGAACTTGGATGTTCGATTTAGAAATTTGCAAAAAACCCAGTAAAATCAATGCTTTCAGACATTTTTTTAATTCTCTATAGTATGAAAGAAAAATATATTTTTATAATTTCTTTCTCTTCTCATTACAGGTGGCGGTGCTACTGTTCTGGTTGGTTCCGTCACTTGTTTCATTAGTCTCTGCTACTCTCCAATTATGGAAAATATTAGGCAATTGACTAAGAAACTATAAATGAAAGGAGTGAATGAAAATCAAAAAAGTAAGAAGGTGATCTTTTGAAACTAAGTTATTTTGAATTACTATCACCTGCCCCAGTGTATGTACAAAATGTAGGTAGTATTTTATCACCAAAATTAAAAACCTTGTCTTCCATTGGTATAAATACATATCAATATTATTTAACTATTTTACTTATGGATTTAAAAACATATTTTACTATGCTAGGACAAGAAGAATATTTTGAACAGTTGTCAGAGGAAGAAAAAGAGCAGCTAAATATTTTTGAATTACTACTTATAAACGAACACACTGCAATCCTATTACAGGAAATTTTAAATTTTTTTATAGAAGAGGATGTNATATTGTCTCTTCAAAACAGGTGTTTATATGTTCAAAAAAACAAANAAACNATTGGTATTATTACCAANGAAACCTATCCTGCAATNTGCGANTTAATATGTCAGCGTAATTGCATAAAATCCAATCAAAANGAGGATTTGACAAAAATAAAAAGTAAAAAAGCANTGGAGATAATGAAAAAGCTCCAAAAAGGAAGGGCAGAAAATTCAAAACGGGCAAAAGCAGATGAAAATATGGAACTGGGAAATATAATATCTGCTGTTGCCAATAAAAGCCAATCCCTAAATATAATAAATATTTGGGAACTAACCATATATCAAGTATGGGATTGCTTTATCAGACTTTCCAACAATAGTATGTATCAAATTCAATCCATGAGCGTTGCAGCCTGGGGTAATAAAGATAATTACTTTGATGCAACTGCATGGTTTAAAAGATTAGATACTAATAATTAAGAATTAAAACTTATTTTAAACACAACAAAAGGAGGATTTTATTATGATGAATCAAAATATGGCTAACAGAGAGGTATGTGATCTTATTTTTGTAGACTATGCTACAAAGAAACCTTTTTTAAATTTAGACTTTGCTAATGTAAGTACAACGGAATTAACAGGNGAATCTGTATTTGCCTATGGTGNTAAAGGACACCCAAAACGTGTTCAATTTGCAGGTGAAAANGGCGGCACAATCACAATCGAAACACAAATCCAGACCGTTAAATTATGGCAGTTAATTACTGGCGGTGAAGTTAGCAAATCTGCTAAATTTATCACTAGAGTTGAGAAAATNGTNAATGATGCTGGTACTACAATTACTCTTGATGATACACCTGTTGCCGGAACTGTTGTGGTATATGCAGATGGTGATGATTGTGGCACTGAACTTGCATGTACAGTTGAAGACAAAACTGTTACACTCTCCACTTCTCTTACAAATGGTGATAAGGTGATTGTATACTACATGAAAGAATTAACAGAAGGTGTAGAGAGAATCAATATTAAATCTACAAGTTTTCCAAAGAACTTTATTGTTTATGGTGANACTGTCATGAAAACGGAAGACGATGAAGTTCTGCCATACCGNCTNGTATGTTATAAGTGTGCACCACAAAGCAATTTAAGTTTAGCTTTCTCAAATTCAGGNGATCCAGGAAGCATTACTATCACATGTGATTTATTGGCAGACAATGATGATAATATGCTTGACTTAATTCTTATTGAAGAATAATAGGGTTTGGANGANCTGATGTGGGCTTGCCCACTTTGTNCGAANATGATTGTATTGTAGTTTATGTTAAAAATATGAACAGGGATAACATTCTACAATAGTATTTGTAAAATGTTATCCCTATTTTTTTTCGATAGAAGGTGAAATCATATTAAAATTAGAAACTATTCAAGATGTATTTGATTGTTATGGAAAAGAAAACCTTATATGTTTAGATTTGCTCAAACAAATNATATTCTATACAAGTAAGGGTATACAGCCTNTATTTGTATGTGAATCGGAAAAAGAATCCAGAAAAGGNCAATTAGTATGTTGGTTTTTAAAATCGGAAACNCAATGGGCTTATCAGAAATGGAAAGAAAACAGACCATCATAAAATCAATCAAATACCAATTTCAAAGAAGGGAATTTGATTATTTATGAGCAAAATTAATTTAAAAGGTGTAACCTCTGANATGCTTGCAAATATGCTTATTTTATTNATTGCAGTAATNAATGCTATATTTCAGATGTTTGGTATTCATCTTTTACCAATTGCAAATGATGATATAACAAATATTGTATCTACGGTATTTTTAATTGTAACCACCTTATGGAATACATGGAAAAACCGTAATTTTACAAGNGCATCACAGATTGCACAAAACATCACAAATGCTATAAAAGATGGAGAACTTTTAGAAGAAGATGTAAAAAACTTAATGATAAAACTAACAGGTAAAGGATAGGTGATTGAAATTAAAATTGCGTTAACTGTAGGACATTCCTTGTTAAAGAATGGCTGCTATACAAGTGCTGATGGTAAAGTGTATGGAGGATGTAATGAATATGTATGGAGTAAAAGATTTTCTAAACAGTTAGCTCAGGCTTTGAGAAAAAATGGACATACTGTTACAAAAATTGTATGTCCTGAAAAAACTTTCACATCATCAACACAGGAACGGTCATATAAACTAAACCTTATAAATTCTGGAAATTATGATTTAGTTATTGAACTACATTTAAATGCCGCAACCCCTACTGCCGAAGGTACAGAGGTGTTATATAAATCAACTGCTGGTAANAAATATGCAACACAGGTTCAAAAGCAATTATCTACTATTTTTAAAGATAGAGGTATAAAGCAACGTTCAGATTTATATATCTTGAATGGAACAAAACCNCCAGCTATTTTGATTGAAACATTTTTCTGCACGAACAAAAACGATTATAAAAAAGGAAAAGGATTGGTCAATCGCAAAAAATTGGCAAAACTAGTTGCAAAGGGTGTTGAGAATGCACTTTATAAAGAAAGGGCTGGGTAATTAAATGGATACAATAATTGCATTAACAAAAATTGATTTTCCTTCTGTTTTTGTCTCTGTATTCCTTATACTCACAGGAATAAAGGCAATGGTATCTATCTTTGAATGGGTTACAACGAAACTAGGATTTGAAACGAAATGGATGAAAAAAAGACATGAAGAACAGGAACAAATATTCATAAACACAAAAATGATCCGGGAATTATCTGAGAAACAGCAAAAAGACACTATGGAGTCTATCCAACAAGATAAAATTATAAATGATAAATTAAAACAATTGACAAATATGTTTATAGATAAAGAAATTGATGACATGCGGTGGGAAATCAATAATTTCGCCACAAAAGTGTCAGAAGGTAAACCCTGTAATAAAGATAGTTACAAGCATTGTATACAAATCTATGAAAAATACGAAAAACTCTTGAAACAAAATGGTCTTGAAAATGGTGAAGTGGAAATTTCCATGGAAATCATTCATGATTCCTACAAGCAAAAACTAAAAGAAGGATTCTAATAGTCAGTTTATTAACCATAATGATATTTACTGTAAAATCTGATATGTATCAACAGGCACTCTTATTTATAATGTTGCTTTCCTTGTAAAGCATATCAGTTTATGATAAATCGTAACAATTCAACCGACAGGCTAAGCTGTTATTATAAATCAAATGTAACTGTTCAGAACCCCTCATCCGGATTTTTGCAGGTTCTGAATAGTTACAATCAAATAAAAATATAGGAGAATTTAGATATGTTTACATACTTAAAAATGAAAAAATATGAATACACACTTAAACTAAAATTCTATAAGATGATTGTTAAGTTTATGAATAATCAAACCGAGATAAAAAGCTTTCTAGAATTTGTACAAAAGTTATACTCTGCACTAAAAGATGTTCCACCCGAAGAATTACAGAAAGAATTTATTTCAAATCTGGCAGAGATTGTTCATGAAACAAATAACAACCCATAAGATAACAATAGGCGATTGCAAAACTCCATTTCATCTAATAAGAGTTTTGCAATTGCCTATTGTACTGTCTCATTGATATCTGGCAAAACTTCGCAGAATAATTTTTCATCGGCAAGGCGTTTGAGGGAGGCGATGCGGTGGCATCGTTGACCGAAAACAACGCTGTCCGATGGGAAATTAGGCAAGGAGGTTTGGCTGAATGTCAGTGATATGGTACGCTAGTATTATTAAAATTAAAAGGAGGTTAATATATTGGGAAATAACAATAATGAACAAATTAACAATTCTTTACTCAACAAACTGGATGAGTATTTTAAATCCCAACTATCTAAAGCAACAGGAGAAATAGTAAAAATAGCACACCAATATTCCTTAGGTTATGCTGTTGAAAATATAAGTTCTAAAACCCAAGAGGCTATTTCTGAATTAAAAGACTTGGATACTCTTTTAAGGGATATTAGCAAAACAAATAGACAATTTTCAAAATCAGATCTCGAAAAAATAGGGAATGCCTCTTTTGATATTGCAGGTAAGTATGGAAAAACTGCAACGGATTATTTGTCCAGTGTGCAAGATGCCGTTCATGCCGGATATACAAATGTAAAAGAAATCGCTGAACTATCTCTTGCAGTTCAAAACGCTGGCGACATGACTGCTGAATTAGCAAATCAATATATTGCTGCCACAGATAATGCCTTTGAAATGAATGGTTCTATAAAAGCCTTATCCTCTACTTTAGATGGTGCAACTAATATTGCAAATAACAATTTAGTTGATATGACAGACCTGGCAGAAGCCATGAGTATTGTTGGTTCCCAAGCTGCACACTCAGGAATGAAGGTAGATGAAACTACTGCTGCTATTGCTACTATGATTGCTGTTACAAATCAGTCAGGAAATGAAATGGCTAAGGCATTTCAAGGTATCTTAATGAATATGCAGCAGGTAACAGGTGAGGTAAATGATGGCGGAGCTGCCATTGATACCAAATCACTTGAAAAATACAAAAAAGCATGTGAAGAATTAGGTGTTTCACTTACCACAGTGAAAGGCGGAATGTTTTCTCTTAAAGATCCTATGCAGATAATTGGAGAACTTTCCAACGTCTACGCCACACTTGATGACTCTGATACCAAGCGTACAAATCTTTTAAGTGCTGTAGGCGGGGGCGACAGAGCAACTGCACTTAATGCTTTACTGGAAAATTATGATTTATATGAAAAGATGTTTCAAGAATATAAAGATGGTCTTGGATCTATGAATGAAGCAGCAAATATAACAGCTCATAGCTGGGAAGGATCTTTAAACCGTATCTCTAATACATGGACAGATACCGTAGAAAATGTTGCAAATTCTGATGCTATTATTACCCTTCTTAATGGTTTTAATGGTGTTTTGTCTATTATAAATAAAGTAACAGATGCTTTGGGTTCTTTAGGAACTATTGGTGTACTTGGCGGTGGTATCGCTAGTGCAAAAGGGCTGGGTTAGCAAATAAAATTTAACGCAATTTGTGCGAGGCTCAGTTACACCCCGTGCCAAGGTGTGAATCCTTGGGTAAAACACAAAGAACTATATAGAAATATATAGGAGGGTGTATTGGTAAAATCAACTACGATTGTTACATCGTAGACCTCTGATATGACTGTGTGTGAACTACGCAGTTTTCAGATATCGCGAGATCTGGACAAGGACAAGAATGACTCATGCTACTC
>JAAVHR010000105.1 GCA_014799595.1 Clostridiales bacterium
ACTACTTTGAATATATTGATGACAGAAATAGTCAGAGAATATATCAGTATCTTTTGGAACTATAAAAATGAATTTAGGGGACAGATTAGAAATGAGGTACAAGATGAGAACAAAAAGATTATATGGTGTGTTATTATCTGTTGTAATGATAATGATGTCAGTGATTCCTTCAAACTATAGCATGATATATGCTGCTACAGAGAATACAACAGCAGCAGGGGAAACAGTGACAGGTGCCGCCGTCAAAGAAGAAAAGGAAAAAGATGCAGATAATGTAAAAACAGTATCTGATTCGGCAATTACGGTTGCTACGGAAGGGGCAGTTGATACAACGGCAGAGTTAAGATTGATATATACAACGGATATTCATGGACAGGTAACAAATTATGATTATCAGAATAATGAAACAATTCCTAGAGGATTGAATAAGGTTTATACATTAATAAAACAAGCAAGGGCTGAGAAACCAGGGAATTATTTGACCTTTGATATGGGTGATGCACTTGTGGATTATACATCAGAGTATATACAAGCACAATCTGAATCATCCATCCAGCCGGTTTATCAGGCAATGGCAAAAATGGGATATGATGCCATTACACTTGGAAATCATGAGTTTGATTATGGATATGATTACTTAATTGAACAATTGGAAGGTTCTGGATTGATTAAAAAAAGCGTGTTGTCCAATGTTACTTCTAAGGTAAATGGAAATCATGTTTTAGGTGAGGAAAGAAAGATTATAGAAAAAAAAGTAACAGACAGTAATGGAAATGAAAGAATTATTAAAGTAGGGATTTTTGGGGTAACACCGCCTTGTATGTCTTCCAAAACAGAAGGGCTTCGTGCGAATGTTGTATCAGAGGATATGTTAGTAGTAGCAGAGAGGGAGGCAAAGGCATTAAAATCGGAAGGAGCTGATATAGTAGTTGCCTTGGCACATACCGGATTTGGAACAGAAAATCCGGTCAGTAGAAATTCCAATACAGGATATGCAATGACAAAAATAGAAGATATTGATGTAATTCTTGGAGGTCATCAACATGTATACTTTCCTGATACATCAGAGCAAAAGTTTTATAACTACCCAAATGTGGATAAGGAAACTGGACTGGTAAATGGTAAACGTTTTATGATTTTGAAAAATGCTGCAAGAGCGATTGGTGTAGTTGATTTAGACTTTAAAATTGACGAAAATGGAAAAATTATTTATACTGGTTCTGATTATGAAATTCGTAAAACTACCAGTCATACAGCTACAGATGATGAAATTACAGAATGTCTGGCTGCTTGGGATCAGAAGTTAAGAGAATATTCTGGCAGCTTGATTGGAAAGCTTCCTGAGAATGACCGATGGACAAATTATACAGGATTGCTTGAGGATAATGAGGTGATTCAGACAGTTCAGGATGCTGAGATGGAATATGCAGCTAATGCCATTGCGAAAAATGCACCAGAGTATAATGATTATCCAATATTGTCCATGGTAAGATATGTAAATTATGGTTCGGCTAGTGGTTCTGATTTTTCTGATATCAGTAATAATATATATAAAGGAGGTTTGGCATATTTTGGTCCTTATAATTGTCACATGTATATATATGAAGTTACTGGAAAGCAGTTAAAAGAATGGCTGGAATGGGGGGCATCTACTTATGAAACAGTAAACTCTTCTAATGCCATGGAATGGGATGATATGACAGTGTCCCAATATATTAGCAATAGGAAAGGAAATGCACTAATACAGAGCCAGTATCAAAATAATTGGAAATGTTTATTTGTTTTTAATGGTGTAGAATATAACATTAATCCAAGCCAGAAACCAAGATATAATGCGGATGGTAGCAAGATTAATGATACAGAAAGGGTTACATCCTTAACCTATAATGGTATTCCTGTAACAGATGATCAGAAATTTGCATTGTGTACAGAACAGATAATAGTTGCATTAGACACAGAGGCAACCAAGGGAGTAAAATCCAGTGTAATATATGGTTCTTATAATACTCTTCAGAATATAGTTTGTGAATATTTGGAACAAAAAGCGAATATAGGCGACATAGAGATTAATGTAGATAGCAATTGGTATGTAACACTCCCAGAAAATTACTCCTTTATATATACTGCAGGAAAGGATTCCCAAAGTATTATGGAGAAAAAGAATTGGTATGATCAGTATCTTAGCACGTCAGGGGATTATAGATACTATGATTGTACGTATCATTCTAAAGATTATTCTGGGGATATAACCGCACCTAACGTAGTAGTGTCCTCTATGAATAAAGAAGATACAAATGGCAGTGTCACTTATCGTTTGTTGTGTAATGATAAATCTGGAATTGGTAAAAAACTTTATGCGAAAGGACAGTATTCTAAACTGGATAAAGTCTGGACAACAACTGGAGGAGCTGTGAATGAGATTGAAAAGGATACCATTGTTGTAACAGGAAGTGGAATCTATTCAGTGTATGTGGAAGACAATAGCGGTAACGTGACAGTTGAGCAGTTTGCAGTAACCAATATTTATCCAAGTACATTGCTTGCACCTACTGTAAATAAGGTGACAAATAAAATGACATCTGTAAAGGGTACTGGAGAACCAAATGCAACAGTTCATGTAAAAAGTGGAAGCAAAGAATATAAAGGAACTGTAGCATTAGATGGAAATTTTTCGGTAACTATTCCGTTGCAGAATGCTGGTTCAACTTTGTCTGTATATCTGACTGATAAATATGGGCGAAGCAGTGGTAAGAAGACCGTAACAGTAAAACGAAATGGACCGAATGGACCAACTGTTTCCACTGTAAAAAATACAGGAACTACAATAACAGGAAAATGTAATGACAAAAATGTAAGTATTTATGCAGTTATTGGTCAGAATGTTTATGTATCAAAAAGTCTTGGATCTTCTTATTATAAAAACAGTAAAGGATATAAAAAAGAATTAAAAATTAAACTGGTTGATATTACAATAAAAAATACAGGAGCATACACAATTAGTATACCAAACCAGTATGCTGGTACTGCGGTTAAGGTCTATTCTATAGATAAGGTTGGACGGGTCAGTGGAGCATGTAAGGCGACTGTTTCACAGACAGCACCAAACCGGGTAAATATCCAGCCATGTACAACTGCAGAGCAGTATGTTTATGGAAATATTCCAAAAGGAAGCAGTTGTACAGTTGCTGTAAAAAATGATAGTGGAAAAACTTATTATGGTACTGCTGATAAAAATGGATATTATGCTGTGAAGGTTGGAACAATGAAGGCGGGAGCAACTATGACTGTCCGGGCAAAAGGAGAGAATGGTGTATATAGTTATCCTGCTACCATAAAAGTAACTGCAGTTACCAGTGTGTTTGAAAAGTATAATAAGAATGTGAAAGTGAGTAAGGTTACAGATAAATCCACAGAAATCAAAGGGACGAATACCCAAAAAAATTCTACAGTTTATATATATGCATCAGACAAATGCTATGTTGCAAAGGTAAACAGCAAAGGTGAATTTTCTGTCAATATAAAAACAAAACAAAAAGTGGATTTTTGTATTTATGCAGTTTCCAGAAATAATAATGGTGTATTGAATGGAATCTACCGTACAAAGGTTAAATTGGGCAAACCAATAACTCCAAAGATTACATCAAAAATAAAGGTGAAAACAAAAAAAATTATCGTAGAAGTAAAAGAAGATTGTAAGGTGACACTAAAAATAGATAAGAAGCAATATACGAACTGCAAAGTAAAATATTTAAAAACAAAAAAAGTATATCAGTGTACCTTTACAGTAAAAAGACTTAAAGAAAAACAAAAAATAACAGCATACGCAACAAATGCTGCCGGAACTTCCAAGGGAAAGACATTGAAGGTGAAGAAAAATGTAAAAAAATAAAAAAGTGAAGGATGAGTGAGATGTCAACATTATATTTGCATATAGGGACACCAAAAACAGGTACAACAGCAATACAACATTTTTTAGCATCAAATAAAAGGATATTACAATCTAAAGGTTATATATTTCCTAATTTTGAAATGCGTTTTGAAAATGTGCCTCCAAAGAGAAATGCACATTTTCTAATTGATAAAGTTTATAATAAAGAAGCTGATACCCTTGATTATAAAACACAAATCAATCAATGTTATGAAAGTATTTATACGGCATTAGAAACTTATGAAAATGTTATTTTAACAGATGAGGCAATATGGCATGCTTGTATTAAGATTGATAATTTTTGGGAAGATTTAAATGAAAGGATTATATCCAGAGGGCATCAATTGAAATTAATAGTATATCTTAGAAGGCAGGATGAATTTATTCAGTCTTATTGGAAGTATAAGGTTCTTGAGAAAGAAACTGGCGCTTTTATGAAATATGTGAATAGCAAAAAGTATGCATTCTTTCCATTAAATTATCATACCCATCTTACTTCAATTGCGGAAAAAATTGGAAAAGATAATATTATAATTAGGGTATATGAGAAAGGACAATATAAAGGTGCAAATAAAACTATTATATCTGATTTTTTATACACAATTGGGTTGGAATTTACAGATGAATATAAATTGGAGGAGAATCTGCAAAACACAAATGTAGATTTTATCTGTACAGAGATTAAAAGAAGATTGAATTCTATTCCAGAGTTTTGGGACAAACGGGGGTATATTCGTGGATATATGACAGAAGTATCAGAACAATATAAATCTGAAGGAAAATATCAATTTAAATCTTTATTTAATCCAGAAGAACAAGACTTGTTTTTGCAAAAGTATGAGGAAGAAAACCGTAAAATTGCAACAGAATGGCTAGGCAGAGCGGATGGAAAATTATTCTATAATCCAGTTTTATACGATGAAAATGAAAAAAAGTTTTCTACAATGGATTATGTGAAAACATGTGGTGTAATTTTTTCATTAATGGAACAAGACATAGAAGAGCTGAAACTGGAAAAAGAAATGCTGGAGGAAGAGGTAAAATTACTGGGACATAAACTATCTCTTAAGAAATCATTTAAGTGGTTGAGAAATATATTGAACCATGTAGTACCTAATAAGTATAAAAAGACAAAGATATGGAAGACGCTTCAGGAGAAGACAAATTCATAGGAAATTCTATATATTGAATATTTCATTTTTTGTTGACACAAAAATTTATTCAATTGACAAATTTAAAATAAAATTTAAAAAGACCGACCTCAGATGATAGTTATGTGATGTGAACTGTACTGAAGTGGTCTTTTTTTATAAGGTATAATCATTGACATTTGATACAAATATATTTATACTATTATAAGAACAAATGTTCTTGGAAGGATGGGATAAAAGGATGAAAATATTTCATATATCAGATTTACATATAGGAAAACAGCTTCATTTATATGATATTTCTGTGGTTCAAAAAACAATTCTGGAACAAATTGTAGAAAAAGCAAAAGAATGTAGACCAGATGTTATTGTGATTGCTGGAGATATTTATGATAAGTCAGCACCTTCAGGAGAGGCGTTTCACTTATTTGATGGATTTTTAAATGCATTAGGAGATATTAAACCAATGATTCCTGTGCTTATTATTGCGGGGAATCATGATAATCATTTGAGGCTTAATTATGCCAGCTCTTTTTTGGAAAAGCACCACATCTATATTTCGGCTTTTCTGCCTAAGAATGAGGACGAGCATTTAAAGAAGATTGTACTAAAGGATGATTATGGTGATGTGAATTTTTATCTGCTTCCTTTTACCAGAATAGCAGACGGAAAGAATCTATTTGGCTGTGAAAAAGAAATCCAAACTTATGATGATGCGGTGAGTGCAATGCTAGAAAGAGAAGATATAGACTATACACAGAGAAATGTATTGGTTGCACATCAGTTTTTTGTAAAAGGGCAAAATCAGCCTGAAAGAAGAGAATCAGAGCTGCGGTATATTTCGGTAGGGGGAATTGACAGTGTGGACATTGCTTGTGTGGAGAACTTTGATTATGTGGCATTGGGACATATTCATTCTTCCCAGTCTATGGGGAAACCTTATATACGCTACAGCGGGACACCTCTCAAATATTCCGTAAGTGAAGCAAGTGACATGAAAAGTATTACAGTAGCTACTTTAGGCGAAAAGGGAAAAGAGATAGAATTAGAATTTCTGCCTTTAGAAATGAAACCAGATGTGAGGAAAATAAAAGGAACACTGGAAGAAGTCATTGCTTTAGCAAAAGAGGATAACAGGAACGATTTTGTCAGTATCACCTTAACCAATGAAAAGGTTCCATATAAGGCAAAGGAACGATTGCAGGAATTTTATAGCAATATATTAGAAGTTTCTGTAGAAAATTCACAGACGGAAGCTAGGTTGCAACAGGATATGGCAGATAAAATCAGCGAAGATCCCATTGCATTGTTTGCAGATTTTTATCAGGAAATGAATAATACTCCAATGAGCGAACAGGAGCAACAAGTACTTATAGATATTGTGAATAAACTGTAACAGTTCAGGTAGGTCTGCACACTCCGCTGTGCAGACCGTAAAAAAGACTAAAACAGGATTGGAATTGGGCAATTTACATGCGAAGCTTGCCCAATTCCGTAACAGGTCAGCCCCCGGCTGACCTGTTACAATAAGCTTAGAGAGAAGGAATAAGAGATGAAACCAATTTATTTAAAAATGAAGGCTTTTGGTTCTTATAAGGACGAGCAGATTGATTTTTCCAAAGTNCAGCAGGGAGTNTTCTTGATTACAGGAGATACAGGGGCNGGAAAAACGACAATTTTTGATGCAATTACTTATGCATTATATGGTGAGTCCAGNGGAGGAAAAAGGGATAGCAAAATGATGGTAAGCCAGTTTGCAGATTATGGAGAATATACAGAAGTGGAATTTGCTTTCTCTTATGGTAAAGATAGTTATAAGATAAGGAGAACCCCAGAACAACCTAAATTTAAAGAAAAAAAAGGAGAAGACGGANCTATAATTTACGAACAGCTNAAGACCACCAGAAAACCCGAAGTGGAATTAACTTTGCCTGATGGAGAGATTTTTATTGGAAAACTGAATGAGACAAACAAGAAAATTCAAGAAATNATTGGCATTGATGCTACACAATTTACACAAATTGCTATGCTTGCNCAAGGAGANTTTTTGAANCTTTTACATGCAAAATCAGATGAGCGGAAGGATATTTTTTCTAAAATATTTGNTACCCATTTTTATTATGCNATTGAGAAGGAAATTGAGAATCGTTATAAGGAATGTGAAGGNCAGTTAAAGGAGAATCAAAAGGAAATTGAAACCTGCCTTGAAAACATTGTGTGNTGCAAGAACAGTAAATTAAAAGAGGAATGGGAAGATAAAGGTANATTCAGCATAGACAGAAAAGAAGAGATTTTCAGGTTTATAGAAGACATTTTAGAGGAATATGACCAGCTTGCCAAGCAGAATAAAGAGAAGAAAGAAGCTTGTGATAAAAGAAGAGAGGAATTGCAAAAGTCTATTCATGATGCAGAAGTTATCAATAAGGATTTTGATGATTTAAAAACGGCAAAAGAAAAGCAAGAAGAATTGGAAAGCAAAAAAGAACAAATAGATGCAGACAAAGAAAAAATAAACAAAGGTGAAAAGGCATTAAAGGTTGTGGGAAGTTATTCTGTATATTGTGATAAACGGGAGAATTTTAAGGAAAAGCAAAAGACAGTGGAACAACTTAAAGGTAAGCTGGAAAAGAAGAGAGAATCTTTAGAACCTCTGGAGCAAAAGAAAATAGAGGCAGACAAAAAATACGAAGAAGAGTTTTCAAAAAAGATAGAAGAAGCTTCCAGATTGGAAGAAAAACTGGTTTTATATGAGGAAATTGAAGAATTTCAAAAATTATATGAGAAAGAACATAAAGAATTTATAGCAAAAGAGAAAATGCAGAAGAAAAAAGAAAAAGAGCAAACGGAGGAAGAGAAAAAGGCAGATATTTTAGAAAAGGAAATAGAGCAACTTTTGGAACTTGCAGGAAAAAGAGACTCTATAAATGGACAAGTTGAAAAATTATCCAGAGAGAGGGAGGATTTTGAAGAGTTTTTAAAGTTCTTAAGGGCAGAAGAAGATTTTCAGGTACAACAGGAAAAGCAGTTGAAAAAATATGAAAAGATAAAAAGTACATGGAAAGATTTGGAAGAAAGTTACAATAAGTTATATCATAACTTTATCAGTAGTCAGGCTCATATTCTAAGAGCCAGTCTTGTGGAAGGAGAAGCTTGTCCGGTATGTGGCAATATCCATCATCTTCCAATGCCAGAAGAAAGTGTGGAAGTGGTAGGACAAGAAGAAGTAGACCATGCCAAAGAAATCTTAGAAAAGGCAGCAAAAAAGGAACAAGCAGAAAAAGGGAAGTTACAGGAAATTATAGTCCGCAGGGAGGAAAACTATAAATTACTGAAAGAGCGAGGGGAAAAATTACATGTCCAAATGGAAGAGATATGTGATGTAACGATAGAAAAAACGTGTGATAAGAAAATTAATTCTTGTGACAATGTTGGGGGAATATATAAAGCAGCTATAGAAAAAATGGAAAAACAGATAAAAAAGCTGACAGAAGAACTGGAAAGTTATCA
The DNA here is from genome assembly GCA_014799595.1 of Clostridiales bacterium. GTDB lineage: Bacteria > Bacillota > Clostridia > Lachnospirales > Lachnospiraceae > CAG-411. The sequence continues at coordinate 8,587 of JAAVHR010000105.1, forward strand.
AGAGAAAAAAGAACAAGCTAAACAGGCAGCAGAAACCTTGGAAGAAAAACAGCAGGAGAAAAAGAAAAATAAAGAAAACTTGGAAGAAATTGGAAAATACTTAATTCAGTTGGGAAAGGAAATTGCAGGGTTGAAAAGTTCTCTTAAGAACAAAGAGGAAGCTCTTTCTCAAAAAAAGCTCCAATTACCATATCCTACAAAAAAAGAAACCATAGAACACTTAGAGAAGCTAAAGAAACAGCAGAAGGAACTTGCAAGTAACAAAAAGGCAGCAGAGGAAAATTATCAGACAGCATCAGATGAAGTGAAGAAATTAGCAGCCACATTGGAGACAGAGATAAAAGCAAAAGATGTGTTAAAAGAAGAGGAGCAAAAAACAAAAGAGGATTTTCATAAACACCTGGAAAAACAGGGATTTTCTTCTGAGGAAGAATTTTTAGAAGCAAAGATAACAGATGATAAACTGGAGATATTAAAGACAACAGTGGAGCAGTATGACAGAACTTTACAAGAAACCAAAACCAATGTTGTACTTTTAACAGAGAGAACCAAAGATAAGAATCCAATAGATATGGCTCAATATCAAAAGGAAATAGCAGAAGTACAAAAGGAATTGCAGATTTTGGAGAAGGAAGATAAAGAGATTTATTCCCAAAAACAAGCCAATGAAAAGGCAAAAAATATTGTACAAAAGAAGTATCAGGAATTGGAAGATAATTCTTTACAATATACAGTTTTAAAGTCTTTACATGATACAGCAAATGGAAAACTTTCTAAGAAAAAAATGGATTTTCAGACCTACATTCAAAGACATTATTTTAAGCAAGTAATTTATGCAGCCAATGAACGGTTGAAAACCATGTCCAACAACCAGTTTATTTTACAATGCAGAAAGCTGGAAAATTTAGGAACACAAGGGAATGTGGGATTGGACATTGATGTCTATAGTCTGGTAAACGACCAGACCAGAGATGTAAAAACGCTATCTGGCGGAGAATCCTTTATGGCTGCTTTGTCTATGGCACTTGGATTATCAGATATTATACAAAGTAAGGCTGGTAAAATTAAAATTGACACCATGTTTATTGATGAAGGATTTGGTTCTCTAAGTGATGAAACCAGAAATCAGGCACTTAGCCTTCTTCATGAATTGTCAGAAGGTAACCGTTTAATTGGTATTATTTCTCATGTGTCAGAATTGAAGGCACAAGTAGATACCAGATTGGTTGTAACAAAAACTAATCAAGGAAGTAAGGCAAGATGGCATAACTGAACAGTTGCTTTTTAACATAAGTATTATAAAAATAATTAAAACTAAACTTACATGCTGCCCTTGGCAGCAGCACCATGAATGAAAGTGTCGGTTACTCCGCACTATGTGCTCTCGTAACCGCCTAATGTGTATTCGCAGTCCGAGCTATCGCTCTTCTTGCTCATACACATCAGGTTCTACGATAGATATAGCAATTGGTCTTTGTGTAGGCACAAACCAATTGCTATATCTATCGATAACACTTTCACAGTAAGATGTAGACACAGGTGTCTAGGTGCGATAAATAGCGGATTCCCGCACTGTGTCCTGTTCTTTCTTTATCGAATCAGATATTCTGTATATGAAAGGAGGAAACAACCTATATGAACCAAAAGAAAATTGGACTCTTTCTAAAAGAATTACGTAAAGAGAAAGAGTTAACCCAAGAACAATTATCAGAAAAATTAGGTGTTACAAACCGAAGTATATCACGCTGGGAGAATGGAGTGAATATGCCAGATTTAGATTTGGTAATTGAGATTGTAAATTATTTTGGCATTAGTATCGAAGAATTTTTGGATGGAGAAAGGAGAACAGAAATGGTGGATAAGAAAACAGAAGAAACAGTATTAAAGGTGGCGGATTATAGTAGTGGGGAAAAAATGATTTTTTCCAAAAGATTAAACATTTTTTTTATTATTGGTATTATTTCATTCATTATATATGCAGTTTTAGAGACACAGGGATTAACAGAGACTGGTATATATGAAAATATTGCAAATTTTGCATTAGGTTTTNTATTAGGAGTACTGATATTAGGAGTTTTGTTTACAAGCAGATATATGTTGAAGATTAGTGCATTTAAGCAGAGATTACGAAATAGAATAAAGCAGAAATAAAATAAAGATTATAAGAAAACCGCTTCAAAGTATTGGAGCGGTTTTTTTTAAATTACCTTAAAATTTTTAAGTTATTATATGAAAATTGAGATATTAATAATTAAAATTCTATAAATATAAATTAATAAANATAATAGATTTAAATATAATTTATATAAGTATAAAAAGCATCACAAAAGTGCNCTTGTACATGCAATTTTTTTAGCAAAAAGTAAGTTGTAAAATGTTGAAAATTCGTTTAAAAGATGTCGTTCATAACAAAAAAGTGTCGTTTATAACACATTAGATTTATAAGCGAAATAATGTGTTATAATAGTATATAGTTATTATCTAATTGANCAATTACATTAATTTATACTTCAAACTACANAGTGCAATTTATTGCAAAAATTTGGTTTTGCCTGCATAATTTTTAAAAAATATATTTTGGAAGAGGGAGGGAATACAGATGAGGGGAATTATAAATAGTAAAGTATTAAAGTATGTGCAAATGGGGAATAAAAAAGCTGATATTTCTCTTGTGTTTTTACATGGTTCAACTATGACAAAGGAAGGTATGTTACCTTTGGTTGAAATGTTTCCACAATTTAACTGTATTAGTTTTGATTTAACAGCNCATGGAAAATCCGAGGGACAAGTGCCAAAAGAAATAATTGATTTATCAAAGGCTGTAGAAGCTAGTATCGATATATTACAGAATGATAAAATTATTGGAAAAAAAATAATCTTGTTAGGGTATTCTATGGGTGGGGCAATTGTTTTTGATATTGCTCAGAGAAAACAGCTTGATTTAATGGGAATGGTTATTTTAAGCAGTGGAGCAGACTTGAAGAATTTTACCCCTCTGGTAGATGAACTTAAGAATATGCCACCAGAACAATTTAAAACATCAGAAATTATTCAATATTTATTCGGAAAGAATACACCAGAAGAAGAACAGCAAAAAATCAGTGACACATTTTTGCAGACAAAGGTTGATGACTTAATCGGATACAACGATTTGATAATATCTAATGCATATAATCAGTTAGAAAAGTGTAATGAGATCTCTATTCCTACATTAGTGGTTCATGGCAGTGATGACACAATAGTATTGCCAAATGCAGGAATTGAAACATGGAAAAGGATAAAAGATAGTGAATTGCTGATTTTACCTTATAAGGGGCATGCAGCAATTTATGAGGACACAGAGGNAGTTAAAGATAAAATAAACGAATTTNTACATTATATTAAATAGTNAGTTNTAANCAACTTTTGTTTATGGTGTCACTNCNAAANGCANCATANTNATTTNCAATAATGAATACAACCATTTTTCTCTATATCTTTTATCTAATCAAGAGAAANGGTTGAGTATATNTAACAAGAGGGTGGATTAGAATAATATGTGGGGAAAGGAGATAAGCNGTTAATTATTTACTTNTCATAAGTATGGACGAGAACATAAGGAGGTGACAGTGANNGAAGGGTATAAAGTTCCAAGGAGAAAAAGTAGGAGAAGAGGTTCTTANTGAAAANTACAAATGATAATTAAATTATAAAAGTACAAANAACATAAGTNAAGGGGGAATTATTATGAACAATAACGCAATGATTAAGGGGATCGCATATTATCATCCTGAACATAANGTNGGAAATGAGTATTTTATTGAACATTTNAAAAAGCAGGGAAAAGATATCAATGGACTGTTAAAAGCAACTGGNAGAAAAGANAGATATATTTCAGATGANGAACANGAAAATATGCTTACTATGGGNTATATGGCNGCAAAGGAAGTATTAGAAAAAACCCATGTAAAGGCATCTCAACTGGGAATGATTGTTTTTTCTTCTGGTACACCAGAGTATATTGCACCATCNAATGCAATTAAGTTACATTCNATGCTNAATGCNGGACAAAAATGTGGAGTGTATGATNTNAATGCCAATTGTGCNGGAATGACNGTTGCTCTTGATCAGATTTCCAGAGTNATGAGAAATAATCAAAACTTAAAATATGTTTTAATTGTTGGTTCAGATCAATTGAACCGTTATTCCAGATATCGTGAGGCTATTACATATTCTAATTTTGGTGATTCTGCTTGTGCGATGGTTATCGAAAACGTATTTAATTCAAACCGGGGATTTATTGATTCTGATTTTTATACAAATTCCAGCCATCATGATAAGATTTTGCTGCCAGCAAAGGGAATGTCAAATGTTATTAAAGATAGGAGTTTGTCAACACAAGATAAATTAGTNAGGTGGGATTCCTTTGATTTGAGTGGAGCATTTTATAGTGCAAAAATCTCCATAGAGGAAATTTTATTCCGAAATAATCTGGAAAAGAGTCACATAAAAAAATACTTTCTATCACAATTTGCATTAAACAATATCAAAATGGTTGCAGAGGATCTAGGGGAGAGTATGGATAAATTTACTTTTATTGGAGATGAATTTGGCTATACAGGAACAACCAGTCCTATGTTGGCATACGCAAGAGCAGTTGAAAATAATGAACTTGAGATTGGAGATTATGTTATTTTTTGGACGGTTGGTGCAGGGACAACCTGTGTATGCTGTCTNTACCAGTATTAACAATTAATAAGAATTTCAAGGTAGTAAACTTGGTATAAACATTATAAAAAAAGGGGGTTATACTATGGAAAGAAATTACGAACAGGAAAGAAAAATGAACCTAATTATGCTGGGTGTGTGGGGATTTTTAATTCCAATTGCAGCATGTATTTTTGTTATTNTGTTTTTGAAAGGGAATGTAAAGGATNCATCTATTTTGTTAATGCCAGTTGNTGCAATACTAATCCGTGTATTTGAAAAGCAACTTGGAACAAAAGCCAAATATCTGTATGCTTGTATGATGCCGATATGTGGTGCTATTACAATGGTTGCAGATGGAGAAGGCAGATTTGCTGCTATGACACATGCATATTTTNTAAACACAATTATGATTATTATTTTTTATGATATTNCATTATTAAAAGTAANTACGGGAGTTACCATTATTACAAATCTAATTGCATTGCTAATATTCCAGAAAGAATATTTTAGTTTACATAACCCAATTGTGTGGATTTTTATTTTAATTGTGTATGTACTTTTAGCAATTACTGTATATTTAATTATAACTTATACTAATTCCTTATATGCTAAAGTAAAGGAAAAGGAAATCGAAACAAAGGAAATATTNTATAATGTCCAGATNTCCTTTGATAGTCTGGAAGAATCGTCTTCTAAGATATTTGATTCCCTGCAGGAATTTGAAGGCAATACAGAGGANATAGCAGCATCTATTCAGGAAATTACCAACAGTGCAGATGTACAAATTAATGAGGCAGAGGGAAGTCTTGCAGTATTTGGAAAGCTNAATGAGAAAATTACAAATTCGGAAGAGCGTGTTAGNCAGACTGTAGAAACCATGAAAGAATTAAAAGAAAAAAATGATGAAGGAATTACAGCAATTAGAGAATTGTCAAAGAAATTTGAGGAGAATATTAAGACTACACAAGTTGCTTCAGACGGAGTAGCAGATTTGTCTCATAAATCAAGTTCTATTGGTGGTATTATTGAGAGTATACGAGAAATTGCTGAGCAGACTAATTTACTTGCTCTAAATGCGGCAATTGAGGCAGCCAGGGCTGGTGAGGCTGGAAAAGGTTTTGCAGTAGTGGCTGATGAAATCAATTCTTTATCTGCACAATCCACTGATGCAACTGGAAAAATCGACACAATATTGAAAGATATTATAGAAACTGTAGAAGATACCCATAGGGTTATGAATCGTAATAATGATGTGGTCAATGATTCTAATAATAAATTAGAGGATACAGTTAAAATATTTAAGGACATACTGAAATCTTCAGAAGAAGTAATTAAAGTAACAGAATTACTAAAGAGTGAGTTGGCGGATATTGTAGAGATTAAAGACCAATTATTAGAAGTTATGAAACGTGTAGAGGATATTTCTAAAAAATCAGTGGGAACAACAGGAGAAATCAGCGTGGCTACAGAAGAACAGGTAGCTGGATTGGATGTAATTGTAAAATCTATGCAAAATATGCAGGTGGGTATGGAAAAACTGTCTGATGTATTGCATAGCAAAAAGGAAAAAGAGGAAACTACAATGGCATAAAAAGGGTGATTTTCGTATATAAAGGGAATGGTGAAAGGTAGAGAGTTTTATTATAGTACGTGAAAAGAAAAGACACCCATCAGAAGTTGCTGGTGGGTGTCTTTTCTTAATTGGGATGAGAGTATATTGATGCATGGACATCCTTATAGATAATAGTAGATTAAAGCCAACACACAAGGAAAAAGGCAGTAATTTTCACAGTACCGAGAAAATCAACATTGCCACAGAGAAAAAACTGGACATGGATTGTAAGAAATTGAAGATAGAATCCGGTGACAAAATCATTTTAAATACGGATAGAAGTAACATTATCGTGGATGAGACCATTCATATCAAGACAAAAGGGTAGGTGGGAAAAATGCTGGAAAATAAGTCTACAATGGCAGAGTTTATCATACAAAAGAGGAAAAAGTATAAAAATGAAGAAACAGAAGATTATGTGCATCCAGGAAATCTTATTACGAAGGGTTATGTTATCATCAACTATAAGAAAAGAGATATGAAAGAAAAGAAGTTAATGGATAATAAGATTTCCATGATAATCCCCAGTGACTGGGAAAAGGCAGATACAGACTGGGAAGAGGTATATTTTTATAAAGCAAAGACGGAAAAGGAAAGCCTGGTTCTTAAGTATTGTGAAGATTTTCATAAACAGCCGGTTATGGATATTTTACAAGAAATATTGGGCGAAAAGGATAAAACAAATATTCAAAAAGAAATCGTTGAAATGGAAAAAGAAGAAGGTAAAGTTTCTTATCTTTTTTGGGGATATTCCGAACAACTGGCAGCCTGTGTTTTTATCTGGCAGTTGAAAGATGGGTTTTTACAAGGCTGTTTCCAGATACATCCTTACCGAAGAAAAGTCTGGGAGGGCATTATCCCGCAGATACTGGAACAAATGAAATGGCTGGAAAAACAAAAGGTTAGGGAGCAGAAAGAGAATGGGTAGAAAAATACTGGAAAAATTTTATGAAGAAGAGTTTATGCCGCTAATTAAGAAAAATAACGTGGAAGTCAATAAACGGCTGTGGAGCGAATCGGAAAAACTGTGGCTGGGAATAAAAAAGGAGCTTCAGGAGGCATTTGAAAAAATATATGAAATGCAGCAGAAACAGGAGATGGAACCAGTGGCATACATCCAGCTGGTACTTCTGCGGAGCCGCTGTTTGTCAAAGGACTGCCGCTATGCTATGATGGTATATGGAAAGGACTGGTACCTTGGAAAAGAGTACCATGTGGGAGATTTAAATGCAGAGTTTGTACTTGGAATGTTTCCACAGATGCAGTTACAGCTTGAGAAGGCATCCCGGAAATATATAGGGAAAATATCCCAAACAGATGTGGAAAGGCTGCTGCTGGAGGAGACAGGGCGGAGCGTATACTATGTGCATACCTTACTCCGGATATGGCGGGATGAATTATTAGACCTTGCAGAATACGAAAAAGTAGAGAAAGAAGACAGAATCCGTATAGAGGTGGGGGAGTATTATGAACCAGGAATACCCCTTTATTATAAGGATAAGGGAAAAAGTGAAAAAGAAATGCGGAGAAGACTGCGAAAAAAGGCAGTACATACGGGCATGGATTTTTCAGGCATGAGTTTTGATGGACAAAGTCTTTCCGGGCATCAATATGAAAATACAAACTTTTCCCAAACCACTTTCCGTAATGCAGAAATAAAAAAATGCAATGCCATGGGAGCTATGTTTCATGGGACAGTCATGATAAACGCATACTTGTACCGGAATATTTTACAGGGGAGTGTATGGAAAGGATGTGATTTACGGGACACCACATTTGAAGAGTGCATCATGTACAGAGGAACCAAGGAGGAAGAAGGGAATCTGTTACCGGATTCACAAAGCATGGTTTTAGAGGACTGCCAGTTAAAAGGCACTACATTTAAAAGATGTATTATGAATGGCATGGATTTTACAAAAACAGATATCAGGGAATGTGTTTTTGAAGAATGCGGTTTAGAAGGATGTAGTTTTCCAGCCGGGCAGGAAAACTGTTTAGATATAAGTGAAGACCAGAAAGAAACCATTCATTGGGTATAGGGAGGGAAGAAAAATTGAGTGATAAGAATGTAACCCCACAACCGGGACCGGCACCGGATTGTGAGGAAATGAGAGAAAAGAAGAAAAAAAAGACACTTACCCTGAAAGAAATGCATATAGGTGCAAGCCATGAACAGCCACCAGTGGGAGCAGAAACAAGTGAAATGGCACCACTGCCAGAAGTGGAATTTCTCCAAAATGTAGGGAAAGCAGTTTCAGGTGTGATGGATATGGCGGTTTCTGGAGTGGAAAGTGCAGAAAACTTTCTATATGACTGTGCCTGTGAAGCATCAACCAAGAATTGGGGATGGTTTGACTGGGTGCTGGATATACCAAGAGGATATTGTGGAGAAGAAGAAGGTTCACCCTTTAAGTATGTAGGAGCTGTGGGAAAAGGCATCCAAGAATTTGCAACAAATATAGTAAAAGGAACCTTAAACCTGGCAGGACACCCTGTGGAAACAGCAAAAGGGATAGGATATGCAGTCATGCATCGGGAAGAAGTGGGGAATGCATTAAAAGAACACTATTGGGGAAGCAATACAACCACAACCCAAAAGGTAGCAGGTGTGACAGAGGCAATATGTGATATTGCATTTCTGGCATACGGAGCAAAAAAAGGGTTTGATAAGGTGTCAGAGTGGGCAAAAGCCAGAAAAGCAGCCAAAATGGCAGAAACCGGTGAGATAGCTGGAGAAGCAGCAAAAGCCGGGGAAGCTGGAGAAATAGCAGAAGAAGCAGCAAAAGTAGGAGAAGCTGGGGCAGAAGTGGCAGAGGATGCGACTAAGGCAGGAGGTAAGGGAAAGGTAAAGATTGAGAGTAGTAGTGGTTCTACATATAAAGAAGTAAATATTCATGGAGAAATTAACACAGAAATTGATGAGGTTGATTTGCTAAATCAGATAATTTATGAAGATAAGTCTGCTGCTAAGCTTTACATGGAAAATCCTGATTTCCCTCAAACAGAGCAACAATGGGCTTTTAAGCAAATTTATAAAAAAGGAAGTAATAGAATTGATGCAATTAATCAATCAGAATATACTTTATCAATTGTGGGTTCTAATAAGGTTCCTAATATTAATTCTTTAAAAAGCATTAAGAATTATATTTTTCGAATAGATGCAGATACGCCTGCACTACGTCAAGCAGTAGAGCAGTGTTTACAAAAGCTAAGATTAAAATATCCTGAATATAATTTTTCGGCAACTTATGGAGGAAAGTAGAAATGTCAGTAGGATTGTATAAGTATGATGGTAATATTTTTGATGATGCAAAAGAAATATTAAGTGAGAATATAGCATCTCAGAGAATGTATGATAAATATTTAAAACCTGCAATAGAACAACTGAATATATACTATTTTCAGGACGGTGCAGAAATAAGAAAAAATAATTTAGACTCTGTTATGTCAGAATTGGAAGCACTAATAAGATGGGTTAATAATAATATTAAAGGTGACGATATGGAATATTTATTATTTAGATTACAAAATATTAAGAAGGTTATTTTGGAATCATTGGAAAATGATGATGATGTGTTGTATATTTTTTAATTTTGTTTATGTGTAGGATTTTCAAATCCTAAATTTTACAAAACATGAAAGAGTAAAAAGAAGATAAAATTGGTATAAAGAGTATTACAACCCAAAAGGTATCTGGTGCGACAGAAGCAGCATGCGATATAAAATTTCTGTTATATGGATCAAAAAAAGGCTTTAATAAGCTGTCAAAGGGATTAAAAGCTGGACAGGCATCGAAAATAGCAGAAACCGGAGAACAGCTGGAGAAATAGCAGAGAAAGCAGCAAAAGCCAGAGAAGTGGCAGAGGATGCTGCTAAGGCTAGAGGTAAGGGAAAGGTAAAGATTGAGAGTGCTGGTAAGAGTGGTAGTACATCTAATGTATTTAAAGCACCCGAAATTACAACAAATAGCAAAGGCGAATTAACTAATGGATCATATACACTAAATCAACAGGATATGCTAGTTCATGTAGATGGAAAGAATCCAAATAAGAGTCAGTTTTTGTATGATGTGGATGCAAATAAAGCTGTACTAGATGCTGCCGCTTATGCAGATACTAATAAATTATGGGAGTCGAGTTCAGGTAATTTAGCTGATTTTGCAAATAAAGCAAAAGTTCCAGTTACTAATGGATATGTAGGAGTAACAGGAAAAGGTGAATTAACCAGCTATATTAATGTATATAGAACCAAAACAGGATATATTCACGGATGCCCAGGAAATCCATAATGTTAGGAGTGTAGAATATGGAAAATATGATAGAAGTATTAAAAAGAGCAAGAAATAAGAAAGTATTTACAAATAATGAATTTGAGGAATTACTTATAAAAATTCAAACAGCTAATGGTAATTTAAAATTAGATTGGGATGATGGTGCAGGAGAAGAGTGGGCTAGATTTTCTAATCAGAAAGATGGCATTGTATGCATGATAAGTGCAAAGATAGGTGTAGCATTTATTAGAAGAAACTATAAATTTAGCAATATAAAAAATGTCATAGATATGCTGGAAATTGTGTTTACTGATGATTATTGTTCAGATAACTGGTTTATTGATTTAGCTAATTTAAAGCAAATGATACCAGAACTGTATTGGCATGCATCGGAAGGAGCGGTTAATACAAATAGTTTTAGCCTAGATGATTTGTACTTTGCTACTATTTGATAAATGACTATAATTAAATTTATTAAGGTTATATTTTAGGACTCCCAACTCCTTAAATCTTTTTCAAAAAAATAACTGTAGCACCTACCTGTTTACGTAGTGAATGATATGTAGGTGATACAGTTTTTAGTTTATTACCAGAGGGAAAGCCCTTATTAGTGGTAAAATGGATTTTGCTATTATTACCACACCATTTACAGTATCCGCCAATTTATGCTGTGAAAAAATGATGGAATTTAGGGAGATATTAGTGGGTGGAACAGATTATTTCAAGATTGCAGGTAAAGAATTGAAATTAGAAGAACTTTATGCATATTCATTAATTGGATTAGGTAATGAAACAGTAACTTATGAATTTTACAAAAATTTTTTTAGTGAACATCAGATAGATTATGAGCTTGATATGGAGGTGGCAACATCGGATTTAATGCTTCCATTAATTCAAAATAATCTGGGTATCGGATTTGTTGCAGAAATGTTGGCAATTCCTTTGTTACAAAACAAGAGTTTGGTACGAATAAATCTTGATACAAATGTTCCCAAGCGTGAAATACAAATGGTTTGGGATAAAGGGAGGGGGAAAAGCCGGTTAGCAGATATTTTTGGTAAATATTTACAGACGGGTACAATAAAGGAAATAGAATAAAGTAAGAAATAGTAGGTTTATGTAGAAAGAAAAAATATAAAGCTAATAAAGGGGCTGTTGCATCAAGAAAAAATAATACAAGATATAGTGAATTTTAATGGTAATTTATATACCATTTTATCTTGTATGAGTTGTACTTGGTGTACCAGTCCCTTTTAGGCGGAATTATTTTCCCTCTTTCCAAACAGATGGATGAAACAAAATCAAAAGTGGAAACAACTCTAATCTTCCTGCCAGCATATCAAACATAAGCACAAATTTAGACAATGGAGAGAAGAGACCAAAATTCTGTGTAGGCCCTACTAAATTTAAACCAGGCCCAATATTGTTGAGAGTGGCAGCCACTGCAGTAAAATTGGTTGTTAAATCTTTATCATCAAAAGAAATTAAAAATATAGAACCGACAAATAATGCAATAAAAGTAATTAAATACACATTAACAGAGCGGACTACTTCGTGAGGTATTGGTTTTCCATCCATGTTAATTTTTTGAATACTTTTTGGATGAATATAGGAGCGAAGTTCTTTGATAACCGTTTTAATCATAATTACAAATCGGGAAATTTTAATACCTCCACTAGTACTTCCGGCACAAGCCCCTGTAAACATAAGCAAGACCAAGATGGTTTTACTGGTTTCCGGCCACAGATTAAAGTCTGTAGTGGAAAAGCCTGAAGTTGTAATAATGGACGCTACCTGAAATGCAGAGTGAGTTAAGGCCTCAAACGCGTTGGCACAACTGTGGAGAATATTCAGAAAAATTATTCCGGTAGAAACCGCAATAATAATAAAATAACCTCTTACCTCCTCCATTTTCAATGCTTTTCCCAATTGCTTATATATAATAAAATAATATGCATTAAAGTTGACACCAAATAAAATCATAAATATGGTAACTACCCAATGTATATAAGGGCTAAAACTGCCAAGACTGTCGTTGTATATACCAAAACCACCAGTACCGGCAGTTGCTACACTAGTGTTAATGGCATCAAAAACGGACATTCCACCCAAAAGAAGAAATACAAATTCAATAATGGTTAATGCAAAGTAAATCAAGTATAAAATTTGTGCAGTTGCTTTTACTTTTGGAACTAGTTTTCCAACCGATGGACCAGGGCTTTCTGCACGCATCAAGTTAATGTGGGAACCACCACTCATTGGAATGATTGCTAGAAGAAAGACTAACACACCCATACCGCCAATCCAGTGGGTAAAACTTCTCCACATTATGGAACAATGAGAAAGAGATTCTACATCCGACAAGATACTGGCACCTGTTGTTGTAAATCCAGATATAGTTTCGAATAAAGCATCTGGAAGGAAAGGAATTTCTTTGGTCAAAATAAATGGCAGGCAGCCAAAAAAACTTAGGAAAATCCAACTTAAGGCAGTGGTAAGACAGCCTTCCTTCAAATAAAAAATATCATTATCAGGTTTCTTACGCTGCATAAGTCTTCCCACAAAAAAACAAAAAATTGCCACACCTAAATAGCAAAAACCTTCCTTCTCCCAATAAATAAGTGCAGTAAGACAGGGAATTCCCAATAAGATACCCTCAATCATCAGCACATGACCTAATATATATTGAATGACAGAACGATTCATAAGTTTATCCCAGCCTAAAATGATAGGCATTCCTTTCTTAAAAGTATAGTAACTGTCCAGAACCATGAACAGTTACAAAGTATAGTTCTATTGCAGACGGTTGTTATGGCAGCTAGGAGCTGCTTATCAGCATTATCTGTCGGCAATCATCATTAATTGACTTATTAAGTATGAATAATCCTGGTCTATTCTAGTATATCATGAATATCTTTAAAACCAGTATTTGTGGTAACAATTATGACACTGTCATTAACCTTAATAATGTCATCTCCACTTGGAATAATAATCTTTCCATTACGGTTAATACAGGCAACAACAAGATTTTTCTTAAGTTTCATATTACGCAGAGGTATATTGGTTACAGCAGACCCCTTTTGTACCACAAATTCAATAGCTTCTACCCGGTGGTCATACATATGGTATAATGTTTCAATGTTACTGTCCTGAGAATTTGTTTTCGCACGGACGTATGCGATAATTGCCTCAGTTGTAATATAACGTGGGTATACAATACTTCCTAAATCTAAGGAACTAATCACATCTTTAAAGGAAGTACGGTTAATTTTTGTTACAATTTTAGTATTAGATAATTGTCTTGCATGAAGTGTCAAGATAATATTTTCTTCATCGATACCTGTCAGTGGGACAAAAGATTCAACAGTATCAATGCCCTCTTCACGAAGCAATTCCTGATCTGTACCATCTCCATTAATAATAATTGCCTTTGGAAGTGCGACACTAAGTTCTTCGCAACGGGTACGGTCTCTCTCAATAATTTTAACAGAAATATTCATGTGCATCAGCCGTTTGGCGAGATAATAAGCCGCTTTGCCCCCGCCAATAATCATAGTATCTTTTACTCTTTTGGATTTAAAGCCAATTGTCTCTAAAAAAGCTTTCATATCACCACGAGAGGAAACAATGGAGATAATATCTCCTGCATGTAGTACAAAATTACCAGAAGGAATGTAAACCTCACCTTCTTTCTCAATGGCACAGATAATAACTTTTGCATCTATCATAGAACCCATAGTGGCGATAGTCATGCCATCAAGCATATTGTTTTCTGGAATTTTAATTTTAATAAGTTCCGCACGTCCATGGGCAAAGGAGTTTACCTCTAATGCCGTTGGCATAGCAAGAATACGGGCAACTTCACGGGCAAATTCATGCTCTGGATTAATAATCATGGCAAGACCTAATCTGTCCTGTAAATAACCGAGTTCTTTGCTGTAGTCTGGTGTACATACTCTGGCAATTGTGGAGCAGTTTGCTACCTGTTTTGCAATAGTACAGCAAAGCAGATTAAGCTCATCGGATTTGGTCACAGCAATAAATAAATCAGCATTTTCAATACCAGCTTCCATTTGTACACTGTAGCTGGCACCGTTTCCTATAATTCCCATAACATCGTAAAGATTGGCAAAATCCTGTACACGTTCACTATTTTTATCAATGACTGTAATGTCGTGTCCTTCTTTGCTTAAATGTTCCAGTAATGCAGAACCAATCTTGCCACATCCGACAATAATAATATGTAATCCTTTTGGTTTCGGAGCTGTAATTTTTTTCAATAACATGATTTCCTCCATTCTGTACATTAGTTGCACAAACTGTGTAGTAACCGGCACTTTCATTTTTCTTACGAAACACGCAGTAAATGCGTGTTTCTACCTGAATAGTTATGTTGTATATTCAATAAAAAAATCTGTAGTATAATATATCGGATGAATTTTTACATTAGTGTACTGCATTTATACTAGTATTTATAGGACTAAAAGTCAATATTTGTGAGGATTTTTTTATAGAAAATAATGGATGAAAAAAGGAGAAGGAGTGAAGAAGAGTAGAATATATATTTTTTTGGAGAGATAGTATATTAAGTCTGACCTATTATAGCACAATATCAGGGCAGTTATAGACCATAATGGTTTATAATTGCCCTTTAGAAGTATATTAGGATTAATGGGTGTTTTGTAACTATTCAGAAATATGAATAGTTACTTGTTTTTTAAATTAATAAGCTGCTCATATAGCCATTTAGAAGATATGCCTTTAGTAGTCACTTCAACAACAATATCATCATAGAGAACACCGAACGACATACGTATTTCATTTGTATCATTGTCATTATCAAAAGAATAGGCTCTGCGGTTAACTACATCCAGTGTCAATTCTTCAATATGAAAAATTGGGTGTTCCACAATCCCGAAGAGTTCTTCTGGTACAGAGTCCGCAAGAGGAAACGGATAAAGGCTCAAGTCATAATTTTTAGTATCGGCAACAGAGGTTATATGGTTCGCATAAGTTTCATCATACAAAGATACTCTCCAACTTATTTCATCAAAAGAGTCTTCTCCTTTTGTCCAAAGTCCGTTAAGATAGTTGCTAGTATCATCTTGGTAATGTTGGATAGATTCCAATGAAAAACCAGAAGGTCCTTTGGAGAGCATATATGCACCTAAATATTTTACTTTTTGTGCTTCAGACAAGGTTAGGGTTTCATCAATTGCATTAGTTGGACGTTTTTTGGATCCATCTTGAGTATTAGTAGAAGCTGGATGTTTTTTTGTTCCAGCTTGAGTATCAACAGAAACCTGAGTATTGTTTTGAGGTTGTGGGGTATCAGTATCAGAAACTCCATATTTTTTGATATTGCCATCAGGATTTGTTTGTGGTTTGCCAGGACTAGAAGAGGTTGGCAAGTTTGGCATTGCAAATGCAGCAATCATAATGAGACAGCAGGCAACAAGAGTCCCCCACTTTTTCCAGTTATACATTAAAATTTTTTTACTCTTTTGTTCGCTTTGTTCCAAAATATCATCATCAATAAAGCTGAAACTCTCATACAAATTAAAGTTTTTCATAAAAATTCCTCCTTTTCCAGATATTGCTTTAGTTTTTTACGAGTACGGCTAAGCATGACAGTTGTATTATGAACAGTGAGCCCATATCTGTCTGCAATACATGAAATGGGTTCTGAATAGAAATATCTTCGAATAAATACATTGCATTCCCGCTGGGGCAAAGAGCGGACAAAGATATTGACAGCATTACCAAGTTCTTTTGCCATGTATTCAGATTCAACTTCGTTAGATCCGCTCAGGCATTCAGAAAGCTCATCTAAAATAAGTGATACTTCACCATTACTGCGTTTATTGGCATTTTTGCTTTTGTATTTATTCAGCGAAAGATTCCTTGTGATTTTTGCAAAGAACCATTTAAGTTTCATAGGACGTTGTGGTGGGATTGCAAGCCATGCTTTCAACCATGTATCATTTACACATTCTTCTGAATCCTCACGGTCATGCAAAATATTATTTGCAATGGTATAGCAATATTTCCCATATTTATTATTAGATTCCTGAATTGCTTGTTCATTTCTTTGCCAAAAAGTTTCTATAATTTTCTCATCCGTCATAAGTTCTCCTTTCTTTTTTTATTTGAAAGTCCTTTCACTAAAATAAGACAACAAAAATTCATTAAAGTCACACAAATAAATTTTTAATTTGTATGAATACTGTAACGGAATCCAGCCTATTTTTAATTCGCCTTTGGCAAAAGGCTGGATTCTTGGCTATTCTATGTTCTTGGCACATAGCTTGACAGCAAGTGTCAAGCTTGTGAGTGAACAGTAACTTTATTATAACATTAATACATGTTTTCTATATAAAATCCTTTATATAAAAATCTTCTAATGCTATAATGGAAACACGACAAACAGATGTCGTGTTTGCTGTGATATTATAGTGAGGTAAGAGAGGGAAGGAAGATTGTGAAAATAGAACGATTAATTGGCATATTGTCCATTTTACTACAAAAAGATAATATAACTGCTCCATATCTGGCAGATCATTTTGAAGTGTCAAGGGGGACGATTAACAGAGATATTGAAGAATTATGCAGAGCAGGAATTCCCATATACACCAAACAAGGACAAGGTGGCGGGATATCTATTTTAGATAACTATAAAATAGATCGTACCTTATTAACCAACAGAGAAATGCAAGATATTCTGGCAGGACTTCGGAGTCTGGACAGTATTAATGGAACAAACCGTTATGGACAGTTGATGGAGAAGTTATCAGTAGGCTCTTCGGATTTTATGAAGGGAAATCAATCGGTGTTAATTGATCTTTCTTCGTGGTATAAAAATTCTCTTGCACCTAAAATTGAAATCATAAGAAATGCTATTGATAATGGAAGAGAACTGGAATTCCTTTATTTTGCACCAAAGGGAGAAGAAAATAGAATAATAGAACCATATTACTTAATCTTTCGATGGTCAAGCTGGTATGTATGGGGATGGTGTCATGCAAGGAAAGATTACCGGCTTTTTAAATTAAACCGTATGGAAAAAGTACATATAAATAAAAATAAATTTAAAAAGCGGAAGGTATCAATGCCTGACTTGAGCAATGAAAGAATTTTTCCAGGAGGTATTCAGGTGAAAGCTATTTTTGAACCAGAATGTAAGTGGAGATTAGTTGAGGAATTTGGAATAGAAAGTTTTAAGGTACAAAAGGATAGAAAGCTTTTATTCCAAGCAGATTATACCAATAAGGAAAATCTAATCTCTTGGATCATATCTTTTCAAGATAAGGCAGAGTTGTTGGAGCCAAAAGAAATCCGGGAAGAGTTAAAAAGGAATATTGATAACATGAGAAAAAAATATGTGAGGTAAAGTTATGAAATATGTATGGATTGATGAGTATTTATTAAGTAAAAAAGGGGTTACCAAAGACCTTCAGAAAGATTGGAATTGGATTCGTTATCAAATCGGTGGCAAGATGTTTGCTGCAGTTTGTTTAGATGAGAAGGATGAACCCTATTATATTACATTAAAATTAGAGCCGTCAGAAGGTGATTTTTTAAGAAACCAATATGAGGATATTCTTCCGGGATATTATATGAATAAGGTACACTGGAATTCCATTAAGCCGGATGGTGAAGTTCCGGATGAATTGTTAAAAGATCTTTTGGATAAATCCTATCAATTGGTACTTGGAGGTTTCAGCAAGAAAAAGCAGAAAGAGATTCTGGAGAGTGCAACATTGTAGTTAAGTTCCTTGTGATATTTGGAAAAAAACAAAGGATTCATCTTATTTTGAGGAAGAATTTGAAAATAACATGTAACTATTCAGGGAGAAACACGCATTTACTGCGTGTTCCGTAAGAAAAAATGAAAGTTGATTGCTACGTGCTACGCACTCCCACAATCACTAACTGTATTCGTATTCCGGGCTGTCGCCCTACATACTCATACAGTTTAGCCAGCCAAATGTCTATATTTCTTTGCAAGCAAGCTTGCACGAAATATAGCCGTTTGTCACGACTTTCATAGTAAATTTTGATTGTTCTAAGCCCTTCGCCGAAGGCGAATTTTCATGGGCTTAGAACGTAACTGTTCGTGTTTCTGAACAGTTACAATAACATAAAGGAACGTGTGCAGAGATTGAGAGGAGGAAAATAGTGAATGGCATTTGATTATAAGAAAGAATACAAAGAGTTTTATATGCCCCCAAATAAACCTGTAATTGTTGATGTGCCAAAAGCGAACTATATAGCTGTCCGGGGTGTAGGAAATCCTAATGAGGAAGGCGGGGCTTATCAGAAAGCCATTGGTGTATTGTATGCCGTCGCATATACATTAAGAATGAGCTATAAGACAGATTACAAAATAGAGGGTTTTTTTGAATATGTCGTACCACCCTTGGAAGGATTTTGGTGGCAAGAGGGAGTGGACGGGATTGATTACAGTCAAAAAGACAAATTCCATTGGATTTCGGTTATCCGTGTACCAGAATTTATAAAAGAAAAGGATTTTAACTGGGCTGTCCAAACGGCAGCAGAAAAAAAGAAGATGGATTGCAGTCTGGCAGAATGGATTACAATAGAAGAAGGGCTTTGCGTCCAAATAATGCATAAGGGTTCTTATGATAATGAACCTGCGACGATAGCTTTAATGGATGAATATTTAGCTGCCAATGGATATGAGAATGATTTTACAGATAAGCGGCTGCATCATGAAATATATTTATCAGATGCGAGAAGGATTGCACCTGAAAAATGGAAAACCGTAATACGCCATCCGGTTAAACGTAAATAAAAAAAACAAACAAGAGTGTAGTGTTTTTTGCTATTTTAGAAATTCGTATAGAAATTTCATATCTTTGTTTTTATATTTATAACGTTGAAAGTATCTTTTGAGTTTGTTTATTATACAAGAAAGTTATTATTATATATAATATAGTAAAATTAAGATTTATGTTGACATATTATAATCGTTATATATAATATAAAAGTAAATATTAAACATAAATATATGAATAGAAAGGAAAAAGTAATGAAGAAAAGAACGATTTATGTAAGTATTATAATGGTACTTATTTTAAGCACTCTAGGAGAAATCAATGTTAATTGCAAGACAAAGGATATTAATCCAATAGAAACAGAAAGTGAGATTATTGATGCAAAGAATACTCTTGATGCAATAGTTGCAGAAGGAAAAGAAGAGATAATAGAAGAAGTCTTAGATGAATTAAGTACTTCAAACTATTGGAAAAAAGTTTTAAACCGTAAAGAATAAAAAGAAATAGTAAAAATTGAGGATACAGTTTCCCAGTTGGACTCTATTGATGAAGCATCTAAAGAAGTTATAGAGGTATTAGATTCCATTGAGTCATGTGAAGAGGTTGTAGAACTTTTAGAGCGAGAATTAGATGTAAATTCGATAGAAGACTTTGAAGATCAACCTTTGATAAATAGATGTACAGGAGAAGAATTAGCAACAGTAGAAGATGTAAAATTATATCTTGAGAGAACAAAACATTATGTAGATGAAACAACTTATACAATGTATAAAACAGTAGAAGAACAGAAAGAAAACAATAATGAAATTCCTCTTACAAAATTAGTTAAAGAAATAAATGATCAAGCTGAACTTGAACTATCTACAAATAGCAAAATTGATATGTTTGGTACTAAGGTGAAGGCTTCTAGCTTATATACAGTGGCATATTCTACATGGACAGCTTTGACTACAGAGGAGAAAGTACTTATTGCACTCGACCCTAAAAAGGCATTATATACGAAATATCTTACCGATGATGCTTATACATATACAAAAGATAAGTTTGGATATAATGGTTTAGGAGATAAATCAGATGGATTTAGACATGGAGTATGGAATGCATTGATGACAAGAGATCTTGGAAGATCTTGGGCAAAATCTTATGCAACAGCACATGAAAGTGGCAAATCGAATGCAGAATTAGAAAAAAAAGCAAGTGATGGGAAAGAAGAAAAGTTTCATCAAAAAATGGATTTACATAATAATGAGGTAGGAAGAAGTGTAATTAAATGGTACGACACTACTTTTAATGTATCTGATAAAGAATTACAAAAGAGAATAGAAAAAAAATTAACCAATAAAAAAAGTACAGGTATTTATTGGCTACACAAATAAAATGATAAGGAAGATTGTCATAATGAAAAAATTTCACATCATTTGTTGCATATGTATTTTGGGAATTTATTTCTCAGCATGTGGAAACAGTACAATAGAGAAATATAATAACTCTTTTAACAATACCATTAAGAGCCTCCAAAATGGAAAAGTGAACTTACATAAGCTGACTGATTTTGAATGGGATAAAATGTACACCTTTCCTGCTTATACTTCTAAAGAGGAAATAGAACAAATCCTTGGTTTTGAATCAGATATAATCATAGATAATATGTTTAATGAAGGAAATACATATTTACTCTTTGTTAAAGATAATACTATAGTATGTAATATTTATGGCTCTTCTGATTCTTTAGGATATTCAATTAATTTTGGAATGTATGATAAGTATTTATGTATTGACTATTCTGAAAACTGTGTATTTTCTGTTAATAACGATAATGATAAAAAAAATTTAGAGTATCAGCAGAATGGCCAAAAGGAGAATGTTACTAATTAAAATCATAAAGATAAAATTAAAAAATGTTTTAAAGTTTGCATAAAACTACAAACTTTGAGGCATTTTTGTTACTGTTCACACCTACGGTGCAAACAGTAACGGAATCCAGCCTATTTAAAGTTCGCCTTCGGCGAAAGGCTGGATTCTTGGCTGTTTTACATTCTTGGCACATAGCTTGACAGCAAGTGTCAAGCTTGTGAGTGAACAGTAACACATTTTTTATTAGTAACAAGGTATGTGCCATATTTTTATATTGTAGATGAAGAAGTAATATGTTATAATTTTAAAATCGCAATAAGAACGAAGGGAAGAAAAGATAAGATAAGTATATGAGTGAAAATATTATTTCTACAGACAAATTAAGTATTACATTTGGTGAGAAAAAAATACTAAAAGATATCACTTTCCAAGTGAAGAAAAAAGAAATATTCGGTTTTCTTGGTCCCAGTGGTGCTGGTAAAACTACAACAATTAAAATCCTAACAAAACAGTTAAATCCAAGTAGTGGCAGCTCGGAGGTAAATGCATTAAAAGATGAGATAGGAATTTTAAGTGATAATAGTGGAGCTTATGAAAGATTAACTGTTTATAGAAATCTTTGCTTTTTTGCTGAATTATCAAGAACAGACAAGAAAAAAGTGGAAGAAATATTAAAGAAAGTAAAATTATGGGAAGACAAAGATAAAAAAGTAAAAGATTTATCAAAAGGAATGAAACAAAGATTATTATTAGCTTGTGCTGTAATTCATTCTCCTAAATTATTATTTTTAGATGAACCGACTGCTGCCCTAGATCCTGCAACAACAGAGGAAATACATAAGTTATTATTAGATTTAAGGGATAATGGGACAACCATATTTTTAACAACACATAACATGGAAGAAGCAGATAAGCTATGTGACCGTGTTGCTTTCCTAAATAAAGGAGAAATCGTCGAATTAGGATGTCCTAGTGACTTAAAACTAAAATATGCAAAAGATACAGTAACAATTTTATTAGAAGATGAAATGGAGATTACAGTAAAAAAAGATATGAACAGTTTAATGGAAATCTTAAAAGAAAATTCAGGGAATACAATAAAATCCATTCACTCGCAAGAACCCAATTTGGCAGAAATATTTTTAAGTTTAACGGGGAGGGAATTAAAATGAGATTTTATAAAATAAAAGCATTATTTAAACTGGGCTTGGAAGATTTATTAAAGAATATGAATGTATTTATTTACATAATTTTGCCTTTGGGATTTGCACTTTTGTATTCCCGTATGGATGCTATGCCAAAAGGGTATATATTTTCTTTGTGTATTTTATTAAATTTATCCATGGTTCCAGTAGCATTAATGGGAACAATCATAGCAGAAGAAAAAGAAAAGAACACATTGCGGACTTTAATTTTAAATGATGTGAAAGCAACAGAAATATTATTATCTAAAGCTCTAATATGTATGTTATTTGTTTTAATCAATAATATTCTTATTTATTTTATTACATCTTTACCTATCAATACATTTGTTTTATATCAATTAGTTGCATTCTTTGTATCTTGTGCAGTCATTTTCTTAGGAGCTGTAGTTGGTTTGTTTTCTAAGAACCAGATGTCAGCAGGATTATTATCTATGCCGTTTATGTTACTTCTTATGGCACCTTTGTTTGTTTTGATGGTAGAAAATAAAGTTATTGAAAATATTGTAAGTGTTTTGCCAACAGATGCTATGATGGAGATTTTTTCGCATATATCTGATAGTTCCATGAATTTTTCAAATATCGGAATACCTTTCTTAATCATCACAATATGGTTTGTAGGAAGCATTGTTTTATTTAACATAGCATATAAAAAAGTCGGAGTAGATAATTAAGAGACTAAAAATATTTTTTCTGGCTGGACACTTTATTCATGAATGGTGTTAAGCACATAAAAGTATATGCACAAATCGCCCTCTATGAGCAAGCTCGATCGTGCAATTTGCACATATACTTTTACTCGGCTGAACTGTTACTAAAATTGTCATTAAAGATATTATACGCATTATCTTTAATGGCAATTTTTCTATTTTTATCTTGTTAATTCATTTTAACTTCCAGAACATACACTACCATTCATGCTAAAACCTAAATAAAAGGTAAAATATAAAATTTTGCATATTATAATTAGTAAAGTGCAACTTTTTTGCTTTTTATTGTGTCTAATATAATAGTAGTTCAGATAGGTCTGCACACTCCGCTGTGCAGACCGTATAAATAATTAAAACAGGAGAGGAATTGGGCAATTTATATGCGAAGCTTGCCCAATTCCGTAACAGGTCAGCCCCTGGCTGAACTGTTATCTAATATAGGAAAGGAGGAAGGTGGAGGATGGAAAAAGGTGGAAATATGGAAGAGTATCTTACTTTTCTTATGAACAGTTATGGGGATAGTGTCTTCAGGATGTGTTATGCATATCTAAAAGATTACCAGTTAGCTGAAGATGTGGCACAAGAAACTTTTATACGGGTATATCAACATTATGGAGAATTTCGTAACCAGTCATCTATTAAAACATGGATTATCCAGATTGCTATTAACCTATGCAAAAACCAGATGAGGACACATTGGTGGAAAAATAGGTTTCACCAAATGTTTATGGATGTGGAAGAAGAAGCGACAGATAGTTATGATTCTATTTTAAATGGACAATTGATATTAGAGGAAATTAGCAAGTTGCCTGTTAAGTATAGAGAGGTCATACTTCTTTATTATTATCAGGAACTTACAATTTCTGAAATTGCAAAAATATTGTATATGAAAGAATCTACAATTAAAGCAAGGCTTGTAAGGGCAAGAGAGAAGTTAAAACCAAGGTTAAGGGAGGTGTTATGGGGTGAATGAATTGAAGGATGCATTGGATAGCAAACTAAAAAACATAACATTTTCACAACAGATGAAAGATAGAGTGTTAGAGGAGTGCAGACAAGGAAAGAGTGCTGGACAAAAGAGCAAACAGTCTTTTAAAAGAGCATTAGTTCCTATAACTCTTTTTCTTATATTCTGCATTAGTATTGGTGCTGCTATCACAGGATTAAAAAGCAATGAATCGGTAGTAAAATCTACAGGAGAAATAGTATTATTAGAACCAGATATGGTATATTCCCAATATGATGTTACAGGGGATGGGAAAGAAGATACCTTCAAAGTAGAGATTTTGGAGAATAATAATGAGACGCTTGATGGAACAATGCAGATTTTGTTAAACAATAAAATAGTATTTGAACAGAAAAGAGAATTAAGACCTGCTTGGGAAGTGAAATTGATTAAACTGGAAAATGGGGAAGCTTTTTTTGATATTGATAGTACAATTAATGATGACGATAACCGCATCCATCAACTTTATATTTGTGAAAATGATGCATTAAAAAGTGTATATGATTTCCAGAAATATTATAGTGAATATACAAGTGATTATTCTGTTGATATCGTTAAAGTTTCCGGTAATACAATAGAGACTGAGGTATATACACAATTCCATGTAACAGGTATTATGCAATATGATATGAATTTCAATTATAAAGATGGAAATTTTGAGAGAACATCTAATGAATTTATACCAAAGTACAAAGAAATGTCTAGGGAGAATAAATGGACTGTAAAAAAGAAGATAAACGTATATAATAGTGTTAGTTCTAAAAAGGTTGCATATACATTAAAGGAAGGAAACATAGTTAAACTAAATAAAGTTATTTATAAGAATGAAGAAGTTTACTTTCAAATAGAAGACAACAAGGGAAAGACAGGATATATTATAGCAACTAAAATATACACAGATAAGCATTATTTTGAAGAGGCAGAATATCTAAGAAAAGCAGAACAATCTTTAAATGAAGATATCATAAAAGAGATAGAAAAGAAAAAAGAAATGATTCAATAAAACAGTTTTTAAAAACCATTATCAGAGCTATTATAGTTACTTTGATGGTGGTTTTTTATTGTAATGCAACTTTTTTCTTATATGATGTGTCTAATAAGTGAAAGGAGGAAAAAAAAAAAAAAAAAATGATAATATGGAAGAGTACCTTACTTTTCTTATGAATAGCTATGGAAATAGTGTGTTCCGGATGTGCTATGCATATCTAAAAGATTACCAGTTAGCTGAAGATGTGGCACAGGAAACCTTTATCAGGGTATATCAGCATTATGGAGATTTTCATAACCAGTCATCCATAAAAATATGGATTATTCAGATTGCTATTAATTTATGCAAAAACCAGATGAGGACACATTGGTGGAAAAAACGGTTTTATCATGTGTTTATGGAAATAGAAGAAGCAGTAACAGAGA
>JAAVHR010000106.1 GCA_014799595.1 Clostridiales bacterium
ATGGGCTTAAACGTAACTGTGCATGGTTATGAACAGTTAAGTTTAACATAAGGAGAAGAGTTTATGGCAAAGAAAGAAAAGGGGAAAAAACGCTTAAGGAAAATAGAGAATTTTATAGAAATAGCATTTATTGTAGTAATATTGACTGCTCTTTTTTGTGCGGGTGTGTTTTATATTTTAGCATACGGAATTCCTCTAGGAAACTATAAGAAAGATATGCACCAGGTTTTAAACGGAATAGGAATGATAGGTGTCGTTTTTGCTGTATTATTGGGGATAAAGCTATTCAACATGTTTTTTGAATATCTGGATAGGAACCAGGGAGATTTCAGCAAAGAAATTAATCCAAGAAAGTGGCCGCATCCTAAAATGCGAACAGTGAACAGGACATTAACCTATATGACAAGAAGAGCTGGTTTGCTGGCTTGGGATTGTGTAACAGGAGTTATTATATTTTCAGCAGTATTTGCCAAAATATGTATGATAATGGACAATAAAGAGCCAATGGATTTTGGGAGTATATTGGGGCTGCCAATAGTTATTTTAATAATTTGCCTGCCAATCAGAATAGCAATTGTAATATTTTATTATAGTCGTAAATACACAAAAAAAATGCTATATTATTCAGAAAAATATGTTGGAATCCGGAACTCGGAAGGCTTTCTAGGGAAGCTGGAGAAGAGTTTGAAAGAGGATTTGTTGTATTACTCTCATGAATGGATTATAACAAAAGATTATTTTATGGCATATTGTGAGACAAGGGGGCTCTTTCATCCTATTGCTATTCCTGTAAACGAAATGCTTCATTTACAATATGAAGTAAGAACAGAGGAAGTTCGCACAAGACATAGTAGAGTAACAGTAGATGAAGCTGTTATTATATGCAAATTGCGGAGTGGTAAAAGTGTGGATTTATATGTAGGAGGTAGAGGGAAGATTGGTACAATCTGGAAGGTATTGGAGTACTTTAAGATTCCTTATGAGAACAAAATGAATCCGAATGAACATTATGTAGAACCCTATGAAATTACNGTAACCGATCCAGCNTCTGCGGAATCTGAAAATGTANNAGNAAANAATACTACTTCTATAGGTGGAAGTTCTAATCTGTCAGGACTTGAATNTGTTATAATGGGAATGGATGCAAGAGATATTGAAAAAGTATATCAATTNTTAGAGTCTGGACAAAAAGTGATAGCTATTAAAGAAATAAGGGAAATGACAGGGCTAGGATTAGCAGAAGCGAAAAAAATTGCAGATAATTATCAGGATTTTCTTGGAGACAGAAGAAATTAAATGTAAACTAACATACNANNGTTAGCAGCACCACTATGAATGAAANCAAGATATAATATNANNCANCAANTANGNTACTTTANGGTGATATGTNTTTTTATAAAACAGGAAAGGAAACNNTTATTATGAAGAATATTCTTGTTATACAAGGTGGAGGCAGACCAAAAGGAAATANAGCCCAACTTATAGAATGTTTTGTAAAAGGGGCAGAAGANNCAGGACATAGCANAGAAACNATTTCTCTTATAAAGAATGAAGTAAAAGGNTGTATAGGNTGTAATGCCTGTCGTTATGGAAAACCATGCATTCAGAAGGATGACTTTAACGAAATGGTACCAAAGATAAAAGATGCNGATTGTATTGTGTTCGCATCACCTTTATATTTCTGGANGATTTCATCCAGAATAAAAGCATTTATTGAAAGATTCTACTGTATTGCAGAAGANGACTTGAATCCACCATTTGGAAGATATGAGAAATATCCTATCAAAGACTGTGCTTTGCTCATGACTGCTGCAGATGATTTTTTTTGGACATTTGAGNAGGCAGTTTCCTATTATAAATTTACTTTGATTAACTATATTGGATTTNATGACAAAGGTATGTTGTTAGCTGGTGGCTGTGGNGATACGAATGGAAAGCCACAGATTGATAAGACAAAGCATTTGATNGAAGCCTATGAGTTTGGCAAAAAATTGTATCAGGAATGACAAAAAAGAGTTTCTAAACAACTTAGTAATAATAAATAACTCAACTTTCCTACCTGCAAAACAGGTGGAATTGCTTGAAAATTCAAGCAAACAAACTTAATAAATTGGTGCATTGACATTAAAAAAGCACCTATTCTTTGGTATAATAAAGTCACCACAACAATAAAAACCAAATCACGAAAGGTGCTGACTTTATGATTATGTGGAACATAAATTCCAGAGTGGTTGGACGTATATCAATTAGAATTGAGTAAATACTTGAAACGTGGTAAACTATAAAAAAGGAGATGGATACATGAGAGAAGAAAAGGATTTAAAGGACTTTGACAAAAAGTGGGAATCCTTACAGATAAAAAACGACTATATTTTTTCAAAAGTGATGCGTGATAAGGAAATTTGTATTACTTTGTTGGAAAAACTATTAAAACAAAAAATAAATGATATCGTATATTTAGAGGAAGAAAAGACAATAAATATTGTATATGCTGCTAAAAGCATACGTCTAGATGTATATGTGGAAGATGGTAACCGAGTATTTAATCTGGAAATGCAGGCTACAGCAAAGAAAGAACTGCCTTACCGAAGCCGTTATTATCAGGGGATGATTGATCTAAACAGTATAGAAAAAGGGGCAAGTTATAAAAAACTGAAGGAGAGTTATGTCATCTTTATCTGTACCTTTGACCCATTTGGGAAAGGACTGGCACAGTATACTTTTGAAAACCTGTGTGAAGAGGATAGCTGTATACGGTTGAATGATGGAACGAAAAAAATTTTCTTTAATGCCACAGATTATGATAAGGCGAAGGATGAAGATGTACGGGAATTTCTGCGGTATGTAAACGGAGAGAAAAGTGATAATCCGTTTGTTCAGATACTTGACGATAAAGTGGTAAAAGTAAAATCAAGTAAAGAATGGAGGCGAGAATATATGACTTTATTGATGAGGGAACAGGATATTGAAGATGAAACAAGAGAAAAGGATATTAAGATATGTGTTGAGATGTTAAAATCTTTAGAAATTTCAAATCAAATAATAGTAGAACAGTTAATGGAAAAGTTTGGTTTGACAGAAGAAGAAGCTCTGGCATTTGTTAATCAATAGAAATTATGATCGCTGGTATAAGAATTAAGAACATATACTTAGAAAATGGAATAGATAAATAATTTGGGAAATGTACACCGCCATATATGGATAAGCACCATAATGGCGGTTTTTGTTTATAATGACGTTTACAAAGGATTGATAGCTAATAGGGATTAGCCTATAATAAAATAGCTAATTACAATTAGCTAAGGGAGGAAAGTTATGACTACAAAACAAAAAATAATAGATGAGGCATTAACCTTATTTGCAGAAAAAGGATATAGTGCAGTATATGTTGGAGAAATCGCTAAAGCAGTTGGCATTAAAGCACCATCTTTATATAAACACTACAAAAGCAAACAAGATATTTTCAATGCTATATTGGATGAAATGAAAAGAAATTATGATAAGCAGACTGCAATATTAAAAATGAATGGCAATGATACAAAGAACGATGCAGACATATTTTCTTATGTTTCTGAGGATACTCTTATACAAATGGAAATTGAAAAAAGGAATGAGTATATTTTGCTTTGGAATAAAATATGCAAAGAAAAAATAGAGGAAGCATTTGAGGAATTTATGAGACAGATAAAAAAATAGTCTAATATTTTGATATAATAGGATTAATAAATAAAACCGTAGCTGCAATTACAAAAATGTAAGCTACGGTTTTTATTCATTTTCTTTCATGCTAAGTTCAAACATTTTCACATTCCGCAAAGAATGTTTCGTTGCTTTCAATACATCTACCAAAACACGTATTTCGTATTCATTACAGTCGCTAAATAATTCTTTTGCTTCTTTTTCAAAGACTTGTTTTGAAATCAAGATTGTGTCACATAACAATTCATCAACAGATACTTTGAGCAAATTTGCAATTGCAACAAGGGTGGGCAGGCTGACACTAGAATTTCCAGTTTCTATATTGCTGACATGTTGTGGAGTGATACCAATTTTGTTAGCAAGGGTTTCTTGTGTTATATTGCATTTGATTCTTGCTATTTTAATCCGTTTGCCAATGGATTTAAAATCAAGTTCCATAAAAGACACACTCCTTTAGTATAAAAGTATTTTGATATATTGTAACCTTTGTAAAAATGATTTATAATGGTTTAATAAAATAAACTATTCTGCTAGTTATAGTTCTTAAATTTTTATTGAGGTAAAATTACTGAAAAGAGGTATTTATATGGTTGAAAACAAGAAAAAAGATACGAAAGATTTATTCAAAGCAATTGCCAAGGCAAATAATATTTCTGTGACAGATCTAAAAAAAGAAATACAATTAGCCATTGAGATTGCACAAAATAATCCAGATTCAAAAAAGCAGACGGAGTTTCGGAAATACTTTGGAGATAGGACACCTACACCAGAGGAATTTGTTTATGTATTAACTAAGGAAATAACAAAAGATCAAGATATTTTGGATTGTATATAAGAGGGGGATTGTAACAACAAAGAAAAAAGAAAAGGAATTGCATTTGTCCTGATTAACGACAAAAAAGTCTTGAATCACTAATAAATAGTAATTCAAGACTTTTGCTTTTGCACTTGTATGCATCCTTGTTTACAAAACACTCATACAAATATATTTATTCCTGTGAAGCAACGAGCCAAGTGCGAGCTTGCTCGCATTTGGCGACTGCCGCGAGGGTCAAATACCCCGCCTCTTGGGGCGAACTTGCTAAAAAGAAGCTAGGTCATGCCCTGTAGCTTGCTGCGGGGTATTTGACTGGGGTAAATTATTTTTCTTCTGGTTTTACTTCGATTACATCATCATCATCGAAAAAATCATCATCATAATCATCATCAAAATCATCGAAGTCATCTTCTAAATAAGCTGGTGAGAAATATTTAACTACTGCAAATGCAATGCCGGCAACGGCAGCAATAGCACCTAAAATAGCAAGTACCCAGATAATGGTATTCTTTTTATCATCATCTTTTTGTTTTTTGTGGATTAACTCATTCAAACGAGCAGTAGCCATGATTTCTTCTAGTTTCTGATTCATCATAATATCACGTTCCCTTCTTATATAATTATTGGTAAGTTTTGTCGATTTCATTAAATCGTCCTAACATACTTATTTAATAGTATACCATAACCTATATTTTTTTACCACTAAATCTTAATCCTAAATTAGTTACTGTTAGCACCGTAGCTGTGAACAATAACTAATTTAGGATAAGGTATTCTTCAAAAAAAAAATTTTCTTTTTAAGACAAATTTATTCTTTTAGTTGTATGTATATTATGAAAGGCCTTTTATTTTTGTGGAAAGGAGATGAAATATGGAGGATAAAGAACTTTATGAGTTAATCATAAATAATTCTGAAGAAGGACTGTATCAGTTAATATATAAGTACAAGGGATATGTATGGAGTATTACAAGCAGAGTTCTTCTGGGACATGATCAAGACATAGAAGAATGTGTGTCAGATGTTTTTTTCAGATTTTGGGAACGTCGTCATTCTCTTGATATAAAGTATGGAAGCATAAAAGGGCTTTTAGCATGTATGGCGAGAAATACTGCTATCAATCGATATAATCGCATAAAGAAAGAACAGTATTTAAATATCGAAAATGAGTGCCTGGTTGCTGATGATGAAATTGAGAGTTTGATTGAAGATGTCTATCAGAAAGAGGTTATTGAACTGATTTTAAGGGATTTAAAGAGTCCACATAAAGAAATCTTTATAAAACGGCATATTTTTATGGAAAAAATTGGGGAAATTTCTGACGACATGCACTTGGATGAACGCCAAGTAAGAAATAGTTTGTATCAAAGCAAATTAAAACTTAAAAAAGCATTGGCAAGGAGGAAAACAAAATGAAGCAGGATTTTTTGAAAACAATAGGAAATTGCAGACCACATGAGTCTATATACGATGAAAATATCAGTACAGAAAAAATTTATAACAATGTTCTGGAGAAAATTTATTTTGCCAAAAAAAGGAGAAAGAAAAAAATTTTGTTTGGATTTGTTGGTGGATTAGCCACTACAGCAGCAATTTTTTGCCTGTATCTTTCATCATGGAAGTTTATGGATGGGAAAAATCAGACTGCACAAATGGAAACCACAAATAATGATAGTTTGGAAAAAAATCAAACCACGCAGACCCAAACCACAGATAATGGAAGTTTAAAAAAGAAATATGATGCCAAAGTTGTCTTTTGTGTATATGAGGCAAAACAAAAAGAGCAGATAATTACAGCAAATTATATGGACTGTATGGAGAAAAGAGAGGTGGAGGATGAGAAAGAAATAGTATTAGGAACATATAATCCCCTGACTAGTGCAATTCCGGGATATCCAATTATAGTTTCAGATTCTAAAGATAGTGATGTAAATGTGAATATTTCCATATTTGCTTCAGAAGGTCAATTACTACAATGGAATCAAGAAACAGGTCATGTCACAGAATTAGGACAAAGTGGCACATTCAAAAATGGTGAAAGAATTTTTTGGTCACCATTAAATAATGGTAAAATGGTGAAAGAAGCAAAAATGGAAGCTAAATTGTTTGTTTCAGATGAATTGGAAAGTACTGTAAATGTCAAAATTGTTGAAGAAACAGAAGGGGTATATACAGTAAAAAGAATCAAATAACTAAGAGACAGTGGATATGAGCATCCTAAATTAGGTTATCTTGAAAATATTACAATGACAGAATTATATGATTTTGAAACTGGAGATTATCTGGGGAATGGGATTAAAGTAAATCATTATAAATCAGAACAACCATAGCGAAGAAAGTGATATAAAAAAGAAAGTATTAGTTTACCGAATGACTAATAAACTAATACTTTCTATTCGTGGAATAATGACATTGAAGTTGACATGATTGTTTTCTATATCAGTCAACTTTTTCAAGCTTTGCAAATCCAGCTAATAGTTTCTTTTGACCAGCATTCTCAAAGGAAACAGTCACTTCGTAATCTTTTGTGCCTTTTTTTAATTCTAAAACAGTACCTTCTCCAAATTTCTGATGAAGTACCTTGTCCCCTTCTTTATAGGCTGGTGGGTTATCCAGATGTGAAGAAGAGACTGCTGTTTTTTTTGTTTGATAAGGTTTTTCAAAGTGAAATCCCTTTTGAATCATAGGATTATCTCCAAAAGGATTTTCTTTGGATGTACGGTTATAACTTCCCGTTGCGGCAGTCTGGAATGTGCTTCCACCATTAGCATTTATAAAGCGAAAAGGCTTTTCCTGTGGTGCAGGCTCAGGTGATACAGTGGTTTTTCTTGGACTGTAAATGCTGTCTGGCATAGATTGCTTTAACAGGTATCTTGGTATTTCGTGTATAAAACGGGAAGGTTTATTAAAGCGGATTTCACCATTTTGCATACGTTGTCTTGCACAGGTTAAGAAGAGTCTTTCTCTGGCTCTGGTAATTCCTACATAACACAAACGGCGTTCTTCTTCCACTTCCATAGGGTCATCAGCAGTAATACATAGATAACTTGGGAAAATACCATCTTCCATACCACACAGGTAAACATAGGGAAATTCCAATCCTTTTGCACTATGCAGGGTCATAAGAGTGACTGTATTGCGGTTTTCCTCCAAACTGTCAATATCTGCAACCAGAGAAACTTCCTCCAAAAAAGCACCAAGAGAGGTATCTTCAGTGGCATTATCAAGGAAGGCAGCAATCTTATTTTTAAATTCTTCAATATTTTCAATACGATTTTGGGCTTCTGCAGTCTGTTCGGCTGTTAGTTCTTCTATATATCCGGTAGCCTCCATAATTTCCTCAAACAAATCCATAATAGAATAGTCATCCTTAGTAAGTTTGGATTTCAGAATCTCAATCATACTGATAAAGGAAGAAACCTTTGCTGCACCTCTTCCAATTCCTGGGATATGTTCTACATCCAGACAGGCTTTGTAAAAACTAACATCATTTTTAATGGAATACTCCATAAGACGGTCTAAGGTTGCAAGACCGATTCCACGCCTTGGAACGTTGATAATACGCCTTATAGAAACATCATCCCTTCCGTTGTGGATGGTGCGAAGGTATGCCAGAATGTCTTTAATTTCTTTCCTTTGGTAGAAGTTTACACCACCAACTAGTTTATATGGAACATTTCTTTGAATTAATTTTTCCTCCAACAGACGGGACTGGGCATTGGTACGGTACAAAAGTGCAAAATCCTGATAGTTAGCAATACCACTTTCAAAAGAAGAGGCGATATCCTGGGCGATGGCTTCTGCTTCTTCATAAGCTGTATCAAACTGGGTGAAACAAAGAGGTTCACCTTCTGCATTTTCTGTCCATAACTGTTTCTCTTTTCGTTCTGTATTATTAGCAATTACTTCGTTTGCTGCCTCCAGAATTGTTTTGGTAGAACGGTAATTTTGCTCCAAACGGATTACCTTTGTATCAGGGTAGCTGCTTTCAAAATCCAGAATATTACGGATATTTGCACCACGGAATTTGTAAATGGACTGATCATCATCACCTACCACACAAAGATTATGTACCACTTCCCCTTCAGGATTGGTGGTGGTTGCCAGCAAGTTCAAAAAGCGGAACTGGACATTATTGGTATCTTGGTATTCATCTACCATAATATATTGGAAACGTCTCTGATAATAGGCAAGTATTTCTTTATCATTTTCAAAGAGTTCTACTGTTTTAAAAAGTAAATCATCAAAATCCAAGACATTATTTTGGTGCAGGCGTTTCTGATATTCCGTATAGGCTTTTGCATAACGGGTTTTGAGTAAATCCCCGGAAGCTTCTAAAGCATATTGTTCTGGTGAAATATAAGAATCCTTCGCAGAGGAGATAGCATTTAAGACCGTCCGTTCTTTAAATTTCTTTGGATCCATCTCCAGATACTTGAGAATCTCCCGCATAAGACTTTTCTGGTCATCTGTATCGTAGATGGTAAAATTAGTGCCATAACCCAGACGGTCTATATGACGGCGTAAGATCCGGACACAAGTAGAATGGAAAGTGGTTACCCACACATTCTCAGAGCCATATCCAATCAAATCGTCTACCCGGTCACGCATTTCTTTTGCTGCTTTATTGGTAAAAGTAAGAGCCATAATATTCCATGGATTTACACCTATCTCATCCATAAGGTATGCAATCCGGTGGGTAAGAACCCGGGTCTTACCGGAACCTGCCCCTGCCAGAATCAGCAAAGGACCTTCATTATGCTGTACAGCTTCTAATTGTTCTTTGTTTAATGTATCATATATACTCATATTATACCAACCTTTCAAAACCAAACGTATGTTTTATTATATCACTTTATACATGTTATGACAAGAACTGTTCTTCATTTTTTATAGAAAGTTTGTAGTAGTTGTTACTGTTCACTCACAAGCTTGACACTTGCTGTCAAGCTATGTGCCAAAACGTAGAACAGCCAAGAATCCAGCCCTTCGCCGAAGGCGAATTATAGATAGGCTGGATTCTGTTACTGTTAGCACCGCAAGTGTGAACAGTAACTAATAGTCCAGTCATGCAAAAGTATATGTGCAAATTGCCATTCATGAATATTTTGAACGGGTGGAACGGATATAAAAGCTGTAAAGAAGCAGTAGAAAGCCACCCAACATTACAATTCCTATAATTAAGACTGCACACTGAAGAAAAAAGGTATCTGGGAG
Source organism: Clostridiales bacterium (assembly GCA_014799595.1). Classification (GTDB taxonomy): domain Bacteria; phylum Bacillota; class Clostridia; order Lachnospirales; family Lachnospiraceae; genus CAG-411. The sequence continues at coordinate 9,732 of JAAVHR010000106.1, forward strand.
AATGCGGATAATGGAATCTGCATTCCAGTCAAATAACCAGTAGTCTCCAGGGAAGAAAATTTTATGAAAATAAATAAAGGTTTTCTCCCAGAAAAAGGCACAGCATACGCCAAGGAGAATTGGTACAGCCAATGTAGTAATTCCCCAAGTGAATATCTGCGAAAATGTAATTTGTTTTCTTTTTCTCAAGAAGTCTATTATTAAAATAACAAAAGAACAAATGGCAAGGAAATCAAAGATGCCAAAAACAATTTTTACTTTAGCAAAATGCTCAATAGCATCTGGTGAAACCAAAAGACTGGGAAGTGTCAAGGCACCAAAAAAAAAAGGGGAACAATAGTCAATTAGGGCATTATAATTGGCAAGGATTTCTTCTTTTACAAGACCACTATGTTCTTCCAAAGAGAGAAAGGAAATATCCCAATAATATAAAGGGCGGAAGAAAATGGCAATATTTAGCCCAATGCCAATAAATAATAACAAAAATAAAAGTCCCAACAGACAATCTTTGGGGTTAAAACGGTAATGCATAATAGATCCTCCATAATTTGTTACAGTTCAGCCATGCAAAAGTATATGTGCAAATTGCACGAGTGAGCTTGCTCATAGAGAGCAATTTGCATATATACTTTTATATGCTTAACGTCATACATTCATATTTTGCCAGCCAATTTATAATACCTTTAGTCATGTTGTATATTCTGGCAAAATATGAATGACATGGCTGAACTGTTACCATAATTTTGCAACAGGAAATAAAATCCTTGGTAACTAATTCTGAACAGTTACAATCCTCGTTCTTTCAGGTCATGTACCAGATTCACATAAAATTCCCTTACGTCAAAACCAGAAATATTTTCACGGTTTAAGTCAATCATATCTCCATGGGAAATACCTCTGCCCGTTGGAGTGGATATAAAAATAAAATCTTCTCCCCATTTCATAGATTCTGTTGACACCAGTCCGTCGTTTTCACCATCAAAATGTTTTACCAATGGGTAAGAAACATTTAGAGGGAATTTTCCACTGGATGCATGGTTCATTTTCGAACCAACACTTTGGCAAAATACTTCTGGTGCATCAGAAAGAAGCGAATTTCTGTCCTGACAGGAGGAGGCAGTTAAGTCGTTTACTGCACTTAAAAAGTCGGGATCAAAATCTCCTGCTTTTTTTAATGCAGCATTGTATTTGGAAGCAATAGAATCACAAAAACTTTTTGGAAGTGTATCTAGTAAATAATCTGCAAAAATACATCCTTGATGTGGTGTGTTTATTGTGGTAAGGGATGCCACATAAGGTGCCATATTAAGCTGGCTTATGGCATAGCGGCTATCAAGACCGCCTTTGGAATGAGCAATAATATTTACTTTTTCGGCATTAGTTTCTTGTAGTATTGCCTGAATTCTCTGGGCTAATTCCTCCCCACAGGCAGCAACGGAGGCAGCAGACTGCTGGTTACCATAGAAAATAGTAGCTCCATATTTTTGTAACTCTTCTGGGATTCTGCCCCAATAGTTTAAAAAGTGGAAATCACGGAAAAAAACACCATGAACAAATAATAAAGGGTATTTTGTTTTGCAAAGTTCCTCATGTTGATGTTTTAAGGCAAATAAATATTTTTCTTTTTCAAAAGCTGCTTCCTGTCTGGTTAGCCGGATAATATGTACAAGAGAAAATAATTGAATAATAGGAATCCATCCACAAATCACACCAAGAATTCTCCATTTAATACCTAATTGTATGGAAGTGGCATATACACGAAGAATGCCATTCCAAAATAAAACGGATTCCATAAGGATAACCAGAACAAGATGAAACAAAAAAGCTGTGATATTATCTGGTATGGTTTGATAGGCAAAGTATATGCCAAATAGTACGGAAAGCAGTGTTGTAAATAAAAATAGCTGGAGCAATAAAGTACCTTCTGCTAAAATGCGGTTTCGTAGTGGTGTATTTTTATCTGGTATGATATTGGGCGAAAAATTTATGAATAGAAAAAAGATTCCTCCTAATATATACAGTAAGTATTTTAGTGACGAAATATTAGGAAACATAAAGGAAAAGGCATAAAGATGAATAAAACATAATAAAAGTATGCCAGTAATAATTGAATTAAAAATTTTCATAATGGTAAGTTCTCCTTTTTGTAAACATATTTTCGATATTTCATTCACGGCTGTGCTGCAAAATGGTAAGTTTTTTTTAGTATAGCACACAAAATATAGAAAGGCAAAAAAGAAAAAGATTGCCATTTTTTGTGAAATGTTTTATCATATCATAAGAAGATAAATATAATTTTAACGGTTATCTGACATGAATAATTGAAGATTCAATATATGCAAAAGAAAGATGGAGGAGAGAGGATATGGAAGAGAATAATTTTTCTTTATTGTCACAAGAGGAGATTGATAGTCTGGTATCATATTTGAAGGGAAATACCAAAACAGTAGAAAGTAAAGTGCTGAATCAGGAAAGTATTGATAAATTGATTATGATGATGCAGACTTTCCGTGGAATCACTACAGAAAAGAAAAATGTAAGAGCAATTAAGACTGTTTTATCAGGAGATAAAACATGGGAATTACAAATACTTGTGAATGAAAATACAAATTACATCGAACTTTATGCAACAGAAGGCAGCAGACAGGAAAAGATTACACCAGAAAGTTTTCTGAATGGATGTTTTCTTGATGATGACAGCCAGTGGGGATTTTCTATCAGCCCTACTATATTTTGTAATGTGGCAAGTCTTTATGGAATTCGTTTTACAAAAGAGACATACGAACAAGTTGTAAGACAGTTTGCAAAAGTGAATTATGGTACATCGGATTATTCGGTTCCAGCTTTTTATCTTGCAGATAGTAAAGTATTATCTATGAATTTGCTTGAAAAGATGTAGGAGAGAGAATATGGCTGCTTACACAATAAAAAATCAGGATGGAAGGGCAAAGAGTGCTGTTTTTGAAACAGTACATGGAACAATTGAAACACCAGTGTTTATGAATGTAGGAACCGCTGCTGCCATAAAAGGTGCAGTGGCAACTACAGATTTACAGGAGATTGGCACACAGGTGGAGCTTTCCAATACTTATCATTTACATGTAAGACCTGGGGATCAGGTTGTGAAAGAAATGGGTGGGCTACACAAGTTTATGGTGTGGGATAAGCCTATTTTAACGGATTCTGGTGGGTTTCAGGTGTTTTCTCTGGCTGGTCTAAGAAAGATAAAAGAAGAAGGTGTGTATTTTTCTTCTCATGTAGACGGAAGAAAAATATTTATGGGACCAGAAGAAAGTATGCAGATACAGTCTAATCTGGCATCTACCATTGCTATGGCGTTTGATGAATGTCCGCCTCATCCTGCAACCAGAGACTATATGCAAAAATCAGTAGATAGGACTACCAGATGGCTTGCACGATGCAAGAAGGAGATGGCTAGATTAAATACTCTTCCAGATACGATTAATAAAGAACAGCTTCTTTTTGGAATTAATCAGGGAGGGACTTTCGCAGATATCCGGATTGCTCATGCGAAAGAGATTTCTGATATGGAACTGGATGGTTATGCATTAGGTGGTCTAGCCGTAGGAGAAAGTCACGAAGAAATGTACCGGATTATTGAAGCGACAGTCCCTCACTTACCATTAGAGAAACCTACATATCTTATGGGGGTAGGTACACCAGCGAATATTTTAGAAGCGGTAGACAGAGGTGTGGATTTCTTTGATTGCGTATACCCTACCAGAAATGGAAGACATGGTCATGCATATACCAATTTTGGTAAGATTAATCTTTTAAATGCCAGATTTGAAAGAGATGGGAAGCCGATTGAAGAAGGATGCCAGTGTCCAGCCTGCAAGACCTATAGCAGGGCATATATCAGGCATCTGCTTAAAGCAAAGGAAATGTTGGGATTAAGATTACTTGTTCTTCATAACCTGTATTTTTATAATACGATGATGGAAGAAATCCGTTCAGCTATCCGGGAGAATCGTTATAAGTCTTATAAGAAAGAAAAATTAGAAGGCTTTGATCGAGGTGTAGACGGCTGATCAGTAATTGGTTTGTTACTATTTTGTGAATAATGGAGAACTAAGATTAAGAAAGGATGTAATTAGATGATGTTATTTTCGGTATTAACAGAAAATGGAGCAAATGCGGCGAATGGAGCAGGAGGCAGTGGTATGATGCTTCTTGTTATGATTTTGGTTATGGTAGTATTTTATGTATTTATGTTCCGCAAACAAAGTAAAGAGCAAAAGCAACGTGATATGATTGTTGCTTCTGCAGAGGTTGGAGATAGTGTTTTGACAAGCAGTGGATTTTATGGTGTTATAACAGATGTGAATGATAGCAATAATACAGTTACTGTTGAATTTGGATGTAATAAAAACTGCCGTATCCCAATGAAGAAAGAATGTATTTTGGAAGTAGAAAAGGCAGAAAAATAGGAAAATGATATAGCTGCGAAACCCAGCCCTCCGTTAAAGATGAAAGGCTGGGTTTTGTTATGTCAAAAGATAATCTTAGTTAATGCTTGTCTATAATCGTTTTTTTAAGTGATCCAGCACGGAATAAGGAATGTGTAGATTCCCTTTTCCTGTTCCTAAAGAAATAAGTGGTTTATTTGCACCATGGAAATCAGAACCTCCACTCATAACAAGATTATATTTATTTGCATACTGCCGTAGAATACCTTCATCAAATCCGGTATTGGCAGAATAAAATACTTCAATACCTTCTAACCCCATTTCTTTTAGTCTGGCAATTAGGGCATCTAGTTCTTCTTCAGGAAGATGATAAATCAGTGGGTGGGCAAGAATTGGAATTCCTCCTGCCTGTTTAATCAGACGAATGGCATTCTCTGGTTCTATATATTTTCTTGGAACATAATATGGACCATCCGTATTTAAGATGTTGCGAAAGGCAGCGTTGACAGAAACAATTTGTTTTGTCTGAAATAAATACTGGGCAAAATGTGCTCTGGTAAGTATGGTACCTTCTTCAAAAAAATTGCTTAATCGTTCTATATCTATATCAAAACCTGCTTTTTCAAGATTTTCTGCCATTTTTTTATTACGGTTTTCTCTGGACTCTTTTGCTTTGTGTAAAGCCTTTTGCAGAGTAAAATTTTCATAATCTAAAAATAATCCAAGCATGTGAATATCCCTGTTTTTATATGCGACAGACAATTCAGTCCCACTGATTACTTCTATTGCTTTTCCTGACTTTTTCGCTTCTTTTGCAGCATCTAGTGCCTCAGCAACACCATCTGTAGTATCATGGTCTGTAAGGGCAAAGGCAGATAGACCACATTGAATGGCTTCTTCCACCAATTGGGTAGGTGTAAAAGTTCCGTCAGAAATATTGGAATGTACATGTAAATCAATGTATTTCATAATAACTTCCCCTTTATCAATCTGTTTTTATATGGTAACTGTTCAGAACCATGAACAGTTACGTTCTAAGCCCATGATAATTCGCCTTGGGCGAAGGGCTTAGAACAATCAATTTTCATTTTTTCTTACAAAACACGCAGTAAATGCGTATTTCTACCTGAATAGTTATAATATATGTTCTATTGTAACGAACTTAGGAGTAAAAAGCAACAGAGGAATATGAGGAATATATGTAACCATAAATTCATAGTATAGAATAAGTGTTAGTGTTGGGGTAGGCGTAAATATGAAAGAAAAAAATGCAAAGAAAGAAATGGAAATGGGATTGGTGTACATAAAGTACATGGCAATCACTTTTCTAATTACTATGGTACTCTTAGTGATAACCGCATTTTTCTGGTATAAAACGGATATGTCACCAACTGTAGTTAGTGGAATGTTGGTAGCAGCATACATAATATCCAATTTTATTGGTGGATGGATGATTGGAAAAAAAGCAGAAAAAAGAAAATTTTTATGGGGGTTATTACTTGGAGTTGGATACTTTCTTGTTGTTTTTCTGATATCCTTTTTAGGAAATGCATATATGTTAGGGGATATACGAGATTTGATATTAGCAGGCGTTCTCTGTGTATTAAGTGGTATGTTTGGGGGAATGGTAAGCTGACAGAAAAAAAACTTTTCATGTAGCGAAAAATGTGTTATACTGTAATATAGTAGGCAAAATATAGGCATTCATAAATTGGATGCCTATATTTTGCCGCCGCAAGAATGCGTAGATGTACTTGCTTTTGAATATATAAGGAAGGAGGCTCTTACAATGAAACATATTAAGTCTTTAACAACAAAGAACTTACAACAGACAGTAAAAAAAGGTGGATGTGGAGAATGCCAAACATCTTGCCAGTCAGCATGTAAGACATCTTGCACCGTTGGAAACCAGAGCTGTGAACATAAGTAAAATAGCTGTGAGCAGAAAGATTAGATGTAACAGTTCAGCCTATAGGCTGAACTGTTGCTATTAGATTATAAAAATGTCAATGTGTTGTTTTCAATACATTGACATTCTCTGTTACAGCTTACAGATGATAAAAGGAAAACTCTATAAAGTTGTGTTTCGATAACTATTCAGGTAGGTCTTGCACACTCCGCTGTGTAAAACCGTAAAAAAGACTAAAACAGGATTGGAATTGGGCAATTTACAATGCGGAGCTTGCCCAATTCTGTAACAGATCAGCCCACGGCTGAACTGTTACGTGTTTCGAAAGGAGAAACGATGATACACCAGTATAAAAGCAATGGATATAATATTGTATTAGATGTAAATAGTGGCAGTGTTCATGTAGTGGATGATTTGGTTTATGATATTTTAGAAATGTATGATACGAAACCAAAAGAAGAGATTGTGCATGTCTTAATGGAAAAATATCAACAGCCTGACTATGCTAAAGTCTTAGAGGAAACCATTTCAGAGGCATATATAGAGGAAGCAATTTCAGAGATAGAGGCATTAAAAGAAGAAGGCACATTATTTACAGAAGATGTTTATCAAAATGTTGTGTTTGATTTTAAAGAAAGAAAAACAGTGGTAAAGGCTTTGTGCCTGCACATTGCCCACGATTGTAATCTTGCTTGTAAATATTGCTTTGCAGAAGAAGGGGAATACAGAGGCCGTCGTGCACTTATGAGCTATGAAGTGGGAAAAAAAGCATTGGATTTTCTCATTGCCAATTCCGGAACCAGAAGAAACTTAGAGGTTGACTTTTTCGGTGGGGAGCCGCTTATGAATTTTGATGTGGTAAAACAATTAGTGGCGTATGGAAGGGAACAAGAGAAAATTCATGATAAAAATTTCCGTTTTACTCTTACTACAAATGGTGTATTATTGAATGATGATATTATGGAGTTTGCTAATAAAGAGATGGCAAATGTGGTACTTAGTATAGATGGAAGAAAAGAAATTCATGATAAGATGCGTCCCTCAAGGAATGGAAAGGGAAGTTATGATATTATTGTTCCTAAGTTCCAGAAATTAGCCAAGAGCAGAGAACAGAAAAATTATTATGTACGGGGAACTTTTACACATTTTAACAAAGACTTTGCTAAAGATGTGATTCACATGGCGGATTTGGGATTTGAGCAGATATCTGTCGAGCCGGTAGTGGCACCTTCTGAAGCGGATTATGCTATTAGGGAGAGCGATGTGGAAACGATTTGTCAGGAATATGATAAATTGGCAGATGAGATGATTCGCAGACGTGATCAGGGAAAATGTTTTAATTTTTTCCATTTTATGATTGACTTGACTGGTGGACCTTGTGTGGCTAAGCGTTTGTCTGGATGTGGTTCTGGAACAGAATATCTTGCAGTAACTCCATGGGGGGATTTTTACCCTTGTCATCAGTTTGTGGGCAATGAAGAGTTTTTACTTGGCAATGTAGATGAAGGTATTACTAACACTGAAGTACAGGACAAGTTTAAACTTTGTAATGTATATGCAAAAGAAAAATGCAAAGACTGTTTTGCAAGATTTTATTGCAGTGGTGGGTGTGCTGCCAATGCATTTAATTTTTCAGGAGACATAAATGGTGCGTATGATATTGGATGTGATTTACAGAAGAAACGTATCGAATGTGCTATTATGTTAAAGGTGGATGAGGTGCAGCAGTCTAGGTAGGTCTTGCACACTCCGCTGTGCAGGACCGTAAAAAAGACTAGAACAGGATTGGAATTGGGCAATTTGTAATGCGAAGCTTGCCCAATTCTGTAACAGGTCAGCCCCTGGCTGAACTGTTGCGATGAAGCCGCAAAAGAGGGAATGTAGAAAAAATCTTTTGGAGACATCTGCCTGATAGATTTAAAGTGAAGGAGATTTTATAATGAAGAATGTAAGAAAAGGGATATTATATATCCTGCTTTGTGTCCTTGCAATTGGTGGGTTAGGCTATATTGCCTTTGCAGGACTTGGAGCACAGCATAAGGGAAGTACAAAAAATATTCGTCTGGGACTTGACCTTGCTGGCGGTGTAAGTGTTACTTACCAGGCGGTAAAGGATAAGCCAAGTTCCCAACAGATGGATGACACAGTTTCTAAGATTCAAAAGCGTATAGAGAATCTTGGAGAAGAACCAGTAGTATACAAAGAAGGAAGTAACCGCATCAATGTAGATATTCCTGGTGCGAAAGATGCAGATGCAGTTCTTGAAAAGCTAGGTAAGGCTGGAAGCATACTTTTTGTAGAAGAACAGGATTTGAGACCTTTCTTAGAGGATCCAGATGCTACCAGTATTGTAAAACAATCTTTGGCGAAAGACCAACAGGAATTATATGATGCAAAAGTGGTAATTGTAGATGGTTCTGATATTGAGAAGGCAGAAGGTGTAGCTGGAAGTAATAAAACAGGAACGGCTACAGAATATTATGTAAGTTTAGAATTTAACAGTGAAGGTTCCAAAAAGTTTGCAGAAGGTACAAAAAAAGCAGCAGGAAGTAATATTGCTATCGTCTATGATGGAGTAGTACAATCTAATCCAAGGGTAGAGAAGGAAATATCTGGAGGGAAAGCACAGATTGATGGACAGGCAAACATGGAAGAAGCAGAAGAACTGGCATCTACCATTCGTATCGGAGCTCTTCCTTTGGAATTAAAAGAGATCCGTTCTAATGTGGTAGGAGCAAAGTTAGGAGAAGAAGCCATTCGGACAAGCTTAATTGCTGGAGTAATTGGATTTATTTTGATTGTTCTTTTTATGATAGCCATATACCGCATTCCAGGATTGGCAGCAAGTATTGCATTGGTAATTTATGTTGGAGCGTTGAGTCTTACTTTAAATGCTTTTGATGTGACACTTACCTTACCAGGTGTGGCAGGTATTCTCTTATCTATTGGTATGGCGGTGGATGCCAATGTTATTATCTTCCAGCGTATTAGGGAAGAATTGGCAGCAGGAAGTTCTTTGGAGACTTCTATGAAAAATGGTTTTGGAAAAGCCTTATCTGCAATTTTAGATGGTAATATTACCACTTTGATTGCGGCAATTGTGCTTATGATGATGGGTTCTGGAACTGTAGCAAGTTTTGCACAGACTCTGATGATTGGTGTAATTTTGTCTATGATTACAGCATTGTATGTGACAAGATTTGTGCTTAATGGACTTATCTTACTTGGTTTCCAAGATGAGAAGTTCTATGGAAGGGCGAAAGAAGCAAAAGTTGTTCCATTTGTTAAGAATTTTTCTAAGGCTGCAATTATTGTAGTAGTATTTCTTGTAGTTTGTGTGGGAAGCTTAATTGCTAACAAATCTTCCATTGGAACTATCCTAAATTATGGATTGGACTTTAAGGGAGGTACTTCTACTACCGTAACTTTTGGTAAAGAGTATGTAGCTGGAGATATTAAAAGTGATGTTTCTGCTTCGGTAAGTGAAATGTTTTCCCAGACACCAGAGATTTCAGAAGTGAAGAATGAGAATACTTTAACAGTTAAGACTACGGTTCTGGATAAGGAGCAGAGAGCAAAGTTGTCTCAGTATTTTGTAGATACTTACAAGGTAGATGAAACAACCATTGAGTCAGAAACCATTAGTGCATCGGTAAGTAATGAAATGAAAAAAGATGCGGTAGTTTCTATTATTATAGCAGTAGTGCTTATGCTGATTTATATTGCAATCCGGTTTAATGATATCTGGTTTGGTACTAGTGCGATTATTGCGTTGATTCATGATGTTATGATTGTGTTGACTGTATATGCAGTAGGAAGTTTCCTTGGACTGATTAGTGTAGGCAATACCTTTATTGCTTGTATGCTTACGATTTTGGGTTACTCCATTAATGCAACGATTGTAACTTTTGACCGTATCCGTGAGAATAAGAAGCAGATGAAGAAGGGAACTTCATTAGAAGAAGTGGTAAATGCTAGTGTAAGCCAGACAATTACCCGTAATATCAATACATCCCTTACTACCTTTATTATGATATTTATGTTATTCTTATTAGGGGTAAGTTCTTTAAGAGAATTTACAGTGCCTTTGATGGCAGGTATTTTAGGAGGAGCATTCTCTTCTATTTGCCTGACAGGACCATTATGGTGTGTGATTAAAAATAAAGTTTCTAATAATAAAGCAAAGTTATAGAAAAAATATGTTTTTAAAAGAGACCTAAGACAAGATATTTGTCTTAGGTCTTTTTGGTTATAATTTAGCCATAATACATATTCTGGCAGAATATGTATTATAGCTAAACAGTTTTTAGTAAAATTTGAATGGAGTAGCTGAACAGTATCCCTTTTTGTGGTATACTTTGTTTAAGGAACAAAGGAAGGGATTAAATACAATGGAAAAATGGATGTTACATAACAAACGAGGAGATTTTAAAGAAATTGGGGAAAAATACGGAATTGACCCAGTCATTGCGAGAATTATGATTAACCGTGGAGTAAAGGAGGATGAGGGAATCCGCAGATATTTACAGGGAACATTAGAGGATTTATATGAGCCAACACTGTTACTGGATATGGAGAAGGCGGTAAATCTCTTAATCCATGCAATTGACAAGAAAGAAGTGATTGCAATAGCCAGTGATTTTGATGTGGATGGTATATTTTCCAGTATGATATTACATACCGCATTTACAACCGTTGGGGCGGANTGTTTTGTAGAAACTCCAAACAGGGTGACAGAAGGATATGGATTAAACCAGAGAATTGTGGATGATGCAGTGAAAAAAGGAGCAGGATTATTGATAACTTGTGATAATGGGATTGCTGCTCTGGATGCTGTTTCTTATGCAAAGGAAAAAGGACTTACTGTTGTAGTAACGGATCACCATGAAGTACCTTTTGAAGAACAGGAAGATGGCAGCAGGGTTTATATCAAGCCAGAAGCAGATGCTATTGTAAATCCAAAGCAAAAAGAATGTACTTATCCATTTTCAAAGCTTTGTGGTGCAGGGGTGACATTTAAACTTTCCCAAGTGTTATATCGTCATTATGGTATAGATGAAACGAAGTTAAAACCCTTAATTGAATATGCAGCTATTGCTACTGTTGCAGATGTTATGGATTTGGAGGATGAGAACCGTATATTGGTAAAATGCGGGCTGGAAATGTTAAAACATACAAATAATAAAGGACTAAGAGCGATTTTAGAAGTCAATAATTTATTAGATCGTGATATCAAAGCATATCATATTGGGTTTATTATTGGTCCATGTTTTAATGCAGCAGGCCGGTTGGAAACAGTGAAGGCAGCCTTNGATTTGCTTATGTGTCAGGATGACAGGGAAGCAAATATTATGGCAAGTGATTTAAAAGCATTAAATGAGAGCCGTAAAGATATGACCAGAAAAGGAGAGGAACAAGCAATTGCCCTAATTGAAGAATCGGACATCATAGATGATAAAATACTTTTGGTAAAACTTGAGGATTGTCATGAATCTTTGGTTGGAATTATTGCAGGAAGAATCAGGGAGCGTTACCATAAGCCTGTNTTGATATTTGTGGATGTAGAAGAAGGAATCAAAGGTTCTGGGCGTTCCATAGAGNCTTATAATATGTTNGAAGAATTATTGAAATGNAAAGATTTNTTGGGCAGATTTGGAGGACANCCTATGGCAGCAGGGCTTTCTCTTCCTTCGGAAAATCTTGATGAATTACGAAGGCGGTTAAATGAGAATACTACTTTGACAGAAGAAGATTTCCGGGCTAAAGTAATGATAGATGTACCGATGCCTATTGATTATATTACAGAAAATNTGNTTGAACAGTTGAATATATTAGAGCCTTTTGGAAAAGGAAATGAGAAACCTTTATTTGCAGAACAGCATTTTAGAATAATAAGTGGAGCTATAATTGGTAAGAATAAAAATGTTTTTAAGGCAAAAGTTGCAAATCCTCANAATGCCAGAATGGATGCTATTTATTTTGGGGATATAGAACAATTTACCACATTTTTAAAGGAAGAATATGGCGAAGAAGAATATACAAAAATGATGCATGGAGAGGAGAATGGTATAGATATCGGTTTNACNTACNANCCANNNATTAANGAATACAATGGGNGGAAAACTNTGCAGATTGTGATAGAGAATTATGCCAGGATTAAGAATAATTAGTAGTAACAGTTCAGCNGNGGGCTGACCTGTTACGGAATTGGACAAGCTCCGCATTATAAATTGTCCAATTCCAATCCTGTTTTAATTTTTTTTACGGTCTTGCACAGCGGAGTGTGCAAGACCTACCTGAACTGTTAGTTACTGTTNACACCTACGGTGCAAACAGTAACAACTGTTACAATTAGTACAACTCTTGAATATCAATCCGTTGCTATTTTTAGATGATAATGCTATAATAAAGATAATTAACCGAGATTATTCACGNNCTTAAGCATGAACTAAGTCTTATGTAAGCNGAAGGCTTAGAACTAAAGANTTTAGTTATGCTTAATAGGTCAATTGGCGATGATTGCAGACAACTGATGCTGCCAAGCGGNTCCTTGCTACGATAGTAGCAATCTGCAATATAAATNGTGAATAATTTGGAATTAAGATTATTATACTGTNTTATTTATCTTNAAATGAATGATACAGATATTATGGGTAGTGTAAAGTTCATTACCAAAGAAAAGAGATAGCAGAAGTAAAAGTGCTNTGCAGAAAAGAGGATGGTTATGAGTAAAAAAGTCGAAGATTATATAAGAAGTATTCCGGATTTCCCTAAAAAGGGTGTTAATTTTCGTGATATTACAACTGTATTGCAGGATAANGAAGGATTTCAACTGGCAATTGATTCTATGCAAANAGAATTNGAAGGTTTGNAATTTGATACAATATTAGGTGCAGAATCCAGAGGTTTTATTTTTGGATCACCACTTGCATATAACATGAAAAAATCTTTTGTACCNGTTAGAAAGAAAGGAAAGCTACCTTGNGAAACGATTGAAATGGAGTATGANCTGGAGTATGAGACAGCAACNTTGGAGATTCATAAGGATGCTGTTCATCCTGGGGATAAAGTTGTAATTGTGGATGATTTAATTGCAACAGGAGGAACCATTGAAGCAATTACAAAGCTGGTAGAAATGCTTGGAGGGGAAGTCGTTAAGATTGTTTTTCTTCTTGAATTGGAAGGGTTAAAGGGAAGAGAAAAACTGGCAGATTATGATGTGGCATCTATTGTAAAGTATCCTGGAAAATAATCAGGACAGTGAAATATGAAATCGTTACTGTTCACACCTACGGTGCAAACAGTAACGGAATCCAGCCTATTTATAATTCGCCTTCGGCGAAAGGCTGGATTCTTGGCTATTCTACGTTCTTGGCACATAGCTTGACAGCAAGTGTCAAGCTTGTGAGTGAACAGTA
>JAAVHR010000107.1 GCA_014799595.1 Clostridiales bacterium
AAAGAATATTTGGATAGTTTGGAAGCAAAGGTGAGGAAGGCAGGTTAATATTAGCCTTGGCTAACAGAATCAAAAATTTTTCCCGGTTTAATTTGTACTAAAACTTGACATAGTACCACCATTGCTGAAAGGATATGCGGGGCTGGTGGTGTACGCAGATGACTTTGTGATGTGTTTTCAGAACAAGAAAGAAGCGGAAATGGTCTACGAACTGCTGAAACGCAGAATGGGAAAATTCGGAATGAGACTGGAAGAGAATAAAACAAGGCTGATAGAGTTTGGACGGTTTGCAGAAGAAAACTGTAAATGCAGGGGAACAAGGTCGGAAACATTTACTTTTCTGGGATTTACACATTACTGCTCGAAAAGCCGAAGCGGTAAATTCCGAGTAAAGAGGAAAACCAGCAGGAAGAAACTTGCAAAGAAATGTAAAGAGATAGGAGAAACGATAAAGAAAATGAGGAGGTCAAGGCTTGAGGTCATAATCGGAAAGCTCAATCAAATCCTTGTTGGTTATTACCATTACTATGGCATAACAGACAACATAAAGAGCCTGACAGACTTTAAATATGAGGTCACTAAGAGACTGTTTTACTGGCTTAACAGGAGAAGTCAAAGGAAAAGTTATACATGGGAAGAATTTAACAACATGTTAACAGTCTACCCTTTGGCAGCACCTAAAATTTATGTAAATGTGTATGCATGAGAATTGTTGAATAATTAGCTTTGCAAGGAGCCGAGTGCGGGAAATCCGCACGCTCGGTTCTGCGAGGGGCGGGCTTTGTAAAAAGCTCGTCTACTCTACTAAATACATTGTTTTTGCAATTTCTGGTGGAATTTACGCAAGCATACTATAAAGGGTAGGAATGCTTTTCAGGAAAAAAGGATGTTTGGAAGTGGAACTCATGGTGATGGATAGAAATGTAGGAATAAATTTTTTAAGGCTAATATTACAAAAAAGGGGATCTGCTGGATTCTCTTTTTTTGGTTGACAATTTAAACCTGATATGTTATTATAGGTTTACAAAGTAAACCAAAAAGGAGTGAATCTCATGGAATCAAAAGAAAGTATTCAAATAACTAATAAAGAATGGTATGTGATGAAAGCATTATGGGAGAAGGAACCACAATCTCTTATGGATTTAGTAAGCGAATTAAAGGAAAATATTGGCTGGAGCAAAAGCACTTGTGCCACAATGGTACGCCGTATGACAGAAAAAGAACTGATAAGTTATAAGTTACAGGGCAAAACAAAACTTTTCTATACTCTTATAAAAAAAGAAGAAGTCATTGTTCCAGAAACGAAAAATTTTTTAAAGAGAATTTTTGACGGTAGTGTAGGGATGATGATGAGTACTTTAATGGAGCAAGGAAGTCTTAGTGATAATGATATCAAGGAATTGGAGAAAATTTTACATCAGGCAAAGAAAAAATAGGAGGGAGAGTTTATGGACAGAATAATAGAGTTTTTCATTACATCTTCTATCTTAATTTTGTTTATTATGGCAATCCGAAAATATTTTAGAGGAAAGGTAAAACATAAATTTATTTATGGCTTATGGCTGATTGTCTTTCTACGATTTTGTTTTCCACTAAATTTTGTGAATTCTTCTTTTAGCATTATGAATGGTGTCCACCAATTGCAAGGGATTTCAACACTGCAAAGAAGGGAAAATATTGAAGAAAATAAAATAGACAAAGAAAATAGAATGGAGGAAAAGTCTACAGATAATACAAGAGCAGATGGGGAAATGGAAAAACAGAAAGTGAAACAGGATAATATCACAAGCAAAAAGTCAGAAAAGGCTGGAAAACCAGAGGTGAAAGAAACACAAACTAGGGAAACATTCAGATTAGTATGGGTGATGCGAATATGGATTTTGGGAGTGTTTTTATGTTTTGCAATTCTTCTATATTCCAATCTAAGATTTTATAAAACACTTAAAAATAACCGCAAATCTATATTAAAATACCAGAAGGGAAAACTGGTTGTATATCAAACAAATAAAGTATCTACACCATGTTTGTTTGGGGTATGCAAGCCGGCTATTTATATACCAGATAATATTGTAGTAAATCTTTCTAAGTTGGATATGCAGCAGGTATTAGACCATGAACAAATGCATTATAAGCATTTAGACCATATTTGGTCTTTTCTGCGATGCATCATTGTCAGTATCTATTGGTTTGACCCTTTGATTTGGGTGGCAGCAAAAATATCCAAACAAGATGCAGAATTTGCCTGTGATGAAGGGGTATTGGAAAAGAAAAGTTATCATGAACGAATTGCTTATGGGGAAATGTTATTGCATGTAGCCATACACAGTAAAAGAGTTTCCATACTTTGTCCTGTAACGGCAGTACATAATGGAAAAAAAGAAATGAAAAAAAGAATGGAGGAAATTAGAATGAAGAAAAATTATCAAAAAAGTAAATTTTTATTGTTAGCAGTTGCTTTGGGAGTTGGAACAGCAGTCACCTTTACTGGTTGTGGAGTAAAAGAAAATACAGCAGGAAAAACAAATCAAATCACCGTTTCAGAGCCTGTATTAGATCTGACAGCTATAACAGGTGCAGATGGTGGGAGGCTTTATTATGCAGATGATAAAAAATTAATATTTGCAGGATGCTTTGGTTTATTTGTTTATGATAGAACCAAAGAGGAAGTTTTCCGTTCGGTAGATTTAAAACCAATCGGATGTAATAAGACCCGAGGAGATAATGCTTGTGAGATTTCTGTATCAGAAGATGGAGAAACAATATATCTTCATTGTGTAGGAAAAGATGAAATGTATGTCTATGATATAAATGGGAATAGATTAAGTAAAGAATCTTATAACTTGAAAAACATCCCTCTATATCAAGGAGTAAATTATGAGAAAAAGGAAACAATTACATATACAAGTAATGGAAAGAAAAAGGAAATTGCTTTGACGGGAAGTTATGATTGTATTGGTGATTTGGTATATTGCGAAAATGATGGACCAGTAATACCTATTTTTATGAAATCACCTTATAAGGATACAAAACCATTTAAGCCAGAAGATATACATGATTTAAAAGAAGCCGTTATGTGTATAAAAGGAAAAGAGTACAAAATAACTAATGCCAACGATTTAAAATGGCTGGAAGAACATTTTTCTAATCCAATAGAAGAAATAAAAGATGCAAGTTCATTTTATGAACCATATGCATATTGTGACCCATGTTCATGTTATAATCCTATGTATCTTTTAAGAGAAGATGGAATTTCTGGAATGTTATATCCGGCATTAAATAGATGTTCTGTTTATAGAACAGTGGAAGATAAGTATTATAAATATGAGAAAACAGCTAATGATAAATTTTGGAAAATACTTGATAAAATAGGTTTAGACGACTTGGTTATCTCCGAAATGATACCATCAAATTGAGTTATGAGGATGGAAAGTGCAAAATTGTAAATGAGGGATATTGATATCCAGTAGATGAAAATTCAAATGCAGTTGTTCAAATTGTATAAAAAATTAAGAAGTGTATGAATATTCATCAAAATTTCCGAAATAGGCAGTGGGAACACTTTTCCAAAAAGGGAGTAAAACAAAATAAATATTAATGAGAAATGAAAAACTTTAAGAAAAGTGGATTGACTTCTTGGTAAATCTATGATAAATTGAAAAGAGCAAAAAGGGAGTAGTTGCATGCTATGCATGTCCTAGTTTTCGTCAGTACGTCTTTTTAAAGACCGGGGGCTAGGTGACAGACCGTTAAACAAGACTTTTTGTGTACGCTTGGTGTACACAAAAGGTCTTTTTCTTTTTGCCCAAAATACACGAAAGGATGATAGGATGAAAGAAATTTACCAATGGACAAAAGAAGAATTGTTTCAAAAGTTTGGTAACGAAAATGGGCTGAGTGGAAATCAGTCAGAGGAGTTATTACAGAAGTATGGGGAAAATTCCCTAAAAGAACAGGGAAAGAAAAGTATTTTGGCTGTTTTTCTGGAACAGTTTGCAGATTTGCTGGTTGTAATACTGATTATAGCTGCTATTATTTCCATGCTGTCAGGCAATGTGGAAAGCACTATTGTTATTTTTGCAGTAATTGTTTTAAATGCCATTTTAGGAACTGTGCAGTATGTGAAGGCAGAAAAGTCGTTAGATTCCCTAAAGGAACTATCTGCTCCTAAAGCAAAAGTATTAAGAGATGGCATAAAGAAAGAGATTGCATCAAAAGAAATTGTTCCAGGTGATGTGCTGCTGCTTGAAGCAGGAGATATGATTGCTGCAGATGGCAGAATTATTGCAAATTATTCCTTGCAGGTAAATGAGAGTTCACTAACTGGAGAATCCACAAATATAGATAAAAAGGATATAGAAATATCTGACGAGACAGCACTTGGTGACAGATGCAATATGGTGTTTTCAGGAAGTTTAGTTACTTATGGAAGAGCAGATGTATTGGTAACAGCTACTGGTATGCATACAGAAATGGGGAAAATAGCTGCTCTAATGAATAACACAAAAAATAAGAAAACACCATTACAAGCAAGTTTAGATGATTTTAGTAAGAAACTTGCTGTTATCATAATGATAATTAGTATGATTGTTTTTGGATTACGTATATGGCAAAAAGAACCAGTTTTGGATTCCTTAATGTTTGCAGTTGCATTAGCCGTAGCTGCCATTCCCGAGGCACTAGGTTCTATTGTTACTATTGTGCAGGCAATGGGAACCAGAAAGATGGCAGCAGATAATGCTATTATTAAGGATTTAAAAGCAGTGGAAAGTTTAGGAAGTGTCTCTGTTATTTGTTCTGATAAGACAGGTACATTAACACAGAATAGAATGACAGTGAAAGAAATCTATATAGATGAAAAGTGCATTTTACCAGAAGAAATAGATATAACCTCACAATTGCATAGGTATTTACTATATATTGCTATTTTAAATAATGATTCAGCAATTCATAATGGAAAAGATATTGGAGATCCAACAGAAACCTGTTTATTAAATATGGCTAGAAAAGCCGGATTGCTTGAAATAGGAGCTTCCGAAGAAGATATTAGAAGTCTGATGCCAAGAATGGAGGAGATACCATTTGACTCAGACAGAAAATTAATGAGTACCAAGTATCTTGTGCATAGTGAACCAACTGTATTTACCAAAGGAGCAGTAGATGTATTGTTAGATAGAATAGATAATATCGCTATGAGCACGGGAATACGTCCAATTACAGAGGAAGATAAGAAGAAAATAGTAAAACAGAATCAATATTTCTCAGAGAATGGGTTAAGAGTATTAGCATTTGCCTATAAAGAATGTGCAGAAGAGGAAGTCTTATCTGTTGAGAATGAATATGGTTATACCTTTGTTGGACTGGTATCTATGGTTGACCCACCTAGAGATGAATCTATAAAAGCAGTAGAGGATGCCATTGGTGCAGGAATAAAACCAGTTATGATAACTGGAGACCATAAAGTAACAGCAACTGCCATAGCAAAGCAGATAGGAATATATCAGGACGGGGATATGTCAGTTACAGGTCAGGAACTGGATAAAATGACAGATGAGGAGTTGAATACTGTTTTAGAGAAGATTTCCGTTTATGCCAGAGTATCACCAGAGAATAAAATCAGAATTGTGGATGCCTGGCAGAAAAATGGTAAAGTAGTAGCCATGACAGGAGATGGCGTAAATGATGCACCAGCTTTAAAGAAAGCAGATATTGGTGTTGCTATGGGCATGACAGGAACAGAAGTTTCTAAGGATGCATCTGCAATGATTTTAGCAGATGACAATTTTGCAACTATAATCAAAGCAGTGCTGAATGGACGTAATGTATATCGGAATATTATGAATGCAATACAGTTCCTATTATCTGGAAATATGGCAGCAATACTTGTTGTAGTATTCTGTTCCTTGATGGGATTGGATACACCATTTGAACCAGTGCATTTATTGTTTATCAATCTATTGACAGATTCCTTGCCTGCTTTAGCAATCGGAATGGAGCCTTCCGATGAAATGCTGTTGCAAAACAAGCCTAGAAATCCCAAAGCAGGGATGTTTACAAAAAAATTTTCATCCAGATTATTTGGATATGGTTTGTTAATAGCTGTAGTAACATTAGCAGCATATTATCAAGGATTAAAAGTAAATCCAATGACTGCAAGTACAATGGCATTTGCAACTTTGACAGTGGCAAGATTATTTCATGGATTTAATTGTAGAAGTGATTATTCAATTTTTAAAATTGGACTTTGCAGCAATAAGTGGAGCATAGCAGCCTTTTTTACCGGTATTGTTTTGATGGCTTTTGTTCTGCTTGTACCAATTATGCATAGCTTGTTTATGGTATCTGTTTTGTCACGTATGCAAATAGCTTACATTTTGGGATTGGCTTGTGTTCCAACAATCTTGATACAAATGATTCGCAGAATAAAGGAATTGAAATTCCTGTAAAAATTTGATAGCATACAAGTGATTAATAAATTTGAATCTGAACCGTATGAATGTTACAGAATTAGGAAGGAGTGAATCGTGTGCGTATTAAGAATTGTAAAATATTATGTTTCATATTAGTGATATTTATAGTGTTATCAGGAATGTGCATAGAAAATATTGAAGCAGATTATTCTTTTGCATACGCACCTATGGAAGAAACAAATTCCTATATTATGACAGATGATGCTGTAATTAGTCAAGCTGAGCCGTGTACTACAGAAATGTTGGGTGTGTGTAATAATGCTGGTATACAGCGGCTGGCAGGTCAGTTTATTAATCAAAAAAGGGAAAGTAAAGTATCCCTTAATTTCTTATATTCGAATATCTTTTCTTTACATGAAAAGGAAAGAAGGTTCTTAATAAGTTCCAAGGCAATTACATTTTGTAACCAATGCCAGGATGAACTTGTCGTAAAATATATTCATAAATCAGATGGAAAAAAAAGAATCTAATGAATTCCTTGTTTTTTGCCTATGTGACCATAGGTTTATTTGAGTACCTAAAATTTAATAAAAAGAAATTTGCTTGTTGCACTCGTTTCTGTGTGTTTCTTATGGAGGATATAGATATGATTGAAAATATTTTTGTAGGAATAATGTTTATGATAGTAGTGGCAGCAGGTATTTGTAGAACATCTGGAAGAATATTATAAGAAAAATAGGTAACTATTCAGGTAGAAACACGCATTTACTGCGTGTTTACGTAGCAAAAAGAAAGTTGATTGCTACGTGCTGTGCACTCTCGCAATAAAAACCGTATTCGTATTTCGGGCTGCCGCCCTACATACTCATACAGTTTAGCCAGCCAAATGTCTATATTTCTTTGCAAGCAAGCTTGCACGAAATATAGCCGTTTGTCAGGACTTTCAGGATAAATTTTGATTGTTCTAAGACCTTTGCCGAAGGCGAATTTTCATGGGCTTAGAATGTAACTGTTCATGGTTCTGAATAGTTACAAAATTACAACATATTATTCCATTTCTAAACTAGAAAGTGAATATAGTGTTGCAAAATCTACCATTTACGAATGGATTAAAAAGTTACTTTACACATTCATAGTAAGCAGTAAAAGGGAGTGTACAAAAACACTCTCTTTTTTTGCAAAGAAAACTTTGCAAAAAAATGTTGACAAGTAAACTTGGCATTAGTATGATATCTAAGAAAGCAAAAGTTAAGTAAGATTTAAACAGATACAGATGTGTTTGTGGAAGGAAAGGTGAAATTTATGAACAAAGAAGAAATTTTAGCAAAAAGCAGGAAAGAAAACGAAGGATGTGATGAATTCCAGTTACAGGTAAGGGACAAATCCATGAAATGGACATATAATACAATGGTTGTTGTTGCAGCGATTTTTGCATGGATTCGTGAAAGACAAGGACTTCCTATGATGGATTTATGTGTAACAATATGTTCATCAGTTTGTGCAGGGCAGTCTTATCGCTTTATAAAGACAAAAGATAAACAATACTTGATATTGGCAGTTATTACTTTGCTTATAGGGATATTTGCAATTATTCGGTTTTTAGGAGGACACTAAAGTATGGAAGATAGTTTAGTATTAAAAAATCATTTAAAAGGTGCAAGAAAAGAAAAAAGCTTGTCACAGGCACAGCTTGCAGAAATGGTGGGGGTATCAAGAAATACCATTAGCTCCATAGAGACAGGACAATTTAACCCTACAGCAAAACTGGCATTGATTTTATGTATTGCATTGGATAAGAAATTTGAAGATTTGTTTTATTTTGATTAGTGGAGAAATTTTGAATTGTAATTTATCAGTAACATTTAGAGTAGATCTGTACACTTCGTTGTGCAAGACCGTAAGAAGAACTAAAACAAGATTAGAATAGGGCAATTTATAATGTGAAGCTTACTAGGTTCTGTGTAACAGGTCAGCCAGAGGCTGAACTGTTACATTGTTCATGGTTTGAACAGGTACAATTTACTTTAGATTTTCTATAATTTGTGCTTTTAGCATTTTTTTGCTGCAAATCCATGTGATAGCACAAAATGTGGCAATTACAATAACCAGCACACTAACTGCAGCTTCAAAAAATGGCATAAGTGAAATTTGTAGTTCTATAAACATCAAAGAATACATAAGGGTATTCAGTAATTGCATAATTGCAAATGAAAACATGGTTGCAAAAATAATGCATGCGATAGATAATAAAAATAATCTGCTGGCAATGAATAGATAAATATAAAATTCCTTCAATCCCATAGCACGCAACACACCATAATAACAGAAATTTTCCCTTATGTTGTTATCTATGTCACAAGCTACTTTTAAAAATAGAGAAAGAACAATAAAGATGACAAGTACAGAAAAAATTTTTTCTACTACTAATTTGATTTTTTCAATGTATTCATATTGGTTTTGACAATCAGAGTACCAAAAGTCATCTGTCAGTTTACTTATCTCTTTTATAAGTTTTTTGTTTTCTGCAAAAGAAGGAGTAAATGCATTTTCCTCTATAGAAACACATTGAAATTTCTTCAATACTTCTGTAGTAACGGGAATAAGAATTTGTGCTTTTGATGCATTTGCATTGATACGAAAATAATTTTCATTTATCACCCCAACTAAAACATAATGTTCCAATACCATCTGACCATCTACAGAGAAAGAAATTTCTTTTCCTAAATATTGTTTGTAATTATCAGTAATTCCAAATTTTTTTAATACATAATCACTCATTACTAACTCAGTTTCTGTCTGTATATAGTTACCAGATAGTAGAATTTCTTCATTGGGAAAAAATGTTGAAAATTCCAGATTCATAGTATTGTTAAAATAGGAATAGTTTGTATCTATGACCCCAAGCGAAAAGGGAACCATATTAAATGTAGCATTTTCTTTTTGTATGTCAAATTCAAAATCATAGGAGTAATCATTTTTCCCTTTATATACTTTTCCATCAAGTTCCATGACCGCATGATCCATGCTCAAAAAAGACCAATTCTCTTTTTTTAAATAGGTAAGTAAATCTATATCGCTATATCTTGTAATATTGTCTTTCCCAACTCTTTCTTCCAACATTTTTGATACCATATTTTTTTTGTTGTTTTGTTCTTCTTCATCTTCATCCACAAAAATATCCTGTGCCACAAAACTGTAAGAAACGTTACTGGTTTACTAAGTCCTTATAATTATTATCAATCACCAAACTAAATACCTCTAATAATGTAGAAAGTGTCGTAATTAACAATATACTAAGAAATAGATGGATTGCAGTTTTCTTTTTGGAAAGCAAATCACTCCATGATAATTTTAAGCAGTCTGTTAATTTCAATCAATTTTTCACCACTTTTCTTTGTTAATCTCTTTATTATGTATTCACTCTTTTTAGGTAGAATCTTACAATTTGCTCATTTATAATGTTAGGTTCTATCCCTATTCTATGTATTCTTACAGTCTGTGCAACAAATGCACAGACCTGCCTAAATGGTTACCTTTTTTACTCATTTTGCTACAATATGTTAATGTACAAACTAAAATACTACAACACAGAAAAAGCAACAGAATTGCCTTTATGGATATAGAACATTCTAAAGTACTAAAACGAAATAAATCTTGCATGTAGACCAGAAAATAATTATTTAATCGTATTGCTAATACCGTTCCAATAAAAAATGTCAAAACTAAAATACTTTCCGAAAGAATTATATTCATATAACAAATGTCCCTATTGGTTAATCCCATATTATAGCAAATGTTCCAAAATCTCTTTCTTCGGTTGTAATATACCTTGTTAAGACTTGTAATTACTTGCAATGCTAAGACAAATAAAATAGCAGTACATACATATAAAATATATACAATAAATTCCATGGAATGTATAGTATCATCAAAAGAATCCACAATAAAATATTCTGATTTTAATTTGCCAATTATCTTCAAAAACTCAGATAAGCTACTATCACAATGTGTCCATATATTTAATTCATTATCCTTGCCAATTCGCTGATATACCCATATAGGAAGATAAGAAGATTGTAAATCATCCTTTACATCACTATAAATTCCTCGAACCTTTAATGGAAGATTATCGCCATTGGTTTGCATAATAAGGGTATCCCCTACATCTATATTTAGTTTGGATGCCAAGGTATCTTCCAACCATAAAGGACATATCTCTGTAACTGTGTTATCCTTTTCTTTCCAACCGCTTCCTTTTATAATTTGTTGGTTGATTTCTTTTAATGTTTCACTATTTTTTTCCTGTCGGTAAAACTCAAATTGCATTCCACTATCTAAATCTTCTGTTGCAATGATTTCTTTTTGATGGTCTGTGAAGCTGATAATATAATTTTCCATCAGCATATCATAGCCATACGAATCAATGATGTAATTTTGACAAATCAGATAATCTATATCAGACAAACAGATATTAGAAATATTAATACTTCCCAGCTCACTATTTTTTACTTCCTTATAAATGTTGTCAGGCAGCTTTATTGCCAGACTCATTACTAAAATTGCAACACCAGCAAGAATCGAAGAAATTAACACATTTAACAGAAAAAAATATCGAAAAGTTCGCATTTCCCCCAGACTAACTAATATAATTCTCTTCATTTTCTATATTCATTCCATCCTTCATTAGAATTTTTCTATCTGCATATTCTGCTTCTTCCAGACTATGGGTTACTAATACAATGGTCTTCCCCTCTTGATGTAATTGGGTTAAAATTTTCATAATATTATTGGTATTCTCACTGTCCAGATTACCACAAGGCTCATCTGCCAATAAAATCTCAGGCTGATTACTTAATGCTCTTGCAATACATACCCGCTGTTTTTCACCACCAGATAAATTTTTCGCAAGCTGCTTTCTTTTATGTGTCATTCCAACACATTCTAAACAGTTTGTAATTCTTTTTTTTCGTTCTTTTTTGTGAAGCCCTGTAATAATTAAAGGTAGTTCGACATTTCTTTCCACCGAATAATGTTCCTCCAGAAAGAAATTTTGAAAAATATAGCCAATTTTTTTACATCGAATATCAGCTTTTTCTTTCTGGGACAATGCAGATACTTTTTCACCATCTATAATAATTGTTCCTTCATTTGGTGTGTCAATCAATCCCAGACAATTTAACAAAGTAGATTTTCCGCTTCCTGACTTTCCCACAACTGCAACAAATTCTCCTCTTTTTATATGAAGTTGGATTGATTTCAAGCCGTATGTTCCATCAGAAAACTTTCTTGTAAGATTATTGCATGTAAGAATAATTATTCCCCCTTAGAAAACTCCTTTGAATAAAATGTTAGAGTCTGATATTTTAAGTCATAATTCAAGCTGATGTATTGACCATTTTTTTCTTCTGTAGTTAAGTATATCTGTTGTGAATCTTCATCATACTCTGAAGTATACGCCACATTTGCATCGTCAAATCCTCTTAAATCTATATTTTGTTTGCAATCTTCTAAATAGTCATTTGCCTCTTTCTCTGTCATGGTTTTGTTTTCCTGTTCCAGTTCTTTTTTCTTTTTACCAAGTTCTAATCCTGCTTTTGCATTAAGAACATATTCTAAGTTGACAGACAATTTCAATGCATCTTTATCAATTTCAATGGATTCCTGATTTCCTTCTACCTGATATGTGAAAGTTCCATAACATTCTGTTGTTACATCTTTTTTTCCGCAACCTATAGAAAGA
Organism: Clostridiales bacterium; assembly: GCA_014799595.1. Lineage (GTDB taxonomy): Bacteria > Bacillota > Clostridia > Lachnospirales > Lachnospiraceae > CAG-411. The sequence continues at coordinate 12,148 of JAAVHR010000107.1, forward strand.
CATGTAAGTGCCATGCACAATACTATAAAAACATAATTTCTTTTTTTCATTTCCAGCACCTTTCATAATAAGGCAAAGTGAAAACACTTTGCCTTGAAATAGATTGTAGCCATCTTTTTGAATCATATTTCTAGTTATATTAGTTCATTATTAGGTTATCTTTAGTTAGAGAAAGAATAATTGATTGCTGCTTTGTTACCCTTTTTTGGAATAGTCATTGTAACATAAACAACTGTATTATCATATTTTGCATTATAATGGAAACTTACTGTTTTTCCAGCACCATAAGTTCCACTATAAGATACTGCCTTTTTGGATGAGATATCTAGTTTTGTGCCAACTTCTGGGACATCATACCACAGATTTTTAACAACAACTGTCTTCTTAGTGGTATTAAATACTACTGATGCATTAGAACCAGATGTAGTATCAACAATAGTGTAAGTTGTATCTCTTTTACCTTTGTTTGTTGAACCTGAACCACTACAACTCACAAGTGTTGAACAAGCCAATACAAACATTAACAGTAAACAAATTTTTCTCTTTATTTTTACCTCCATTGACTACAATATCCAGATTATAATTTAAAAAGTAAGCTAATTCAAGATTTTTTTCCAATATATTACATTTTTGTGGTTTTTTACTTTATTTCTTGACTATATTAACATAAAACTGTAAAAATATACAAAATATATTATTATAAAATATGTAGTAACTATATTTTAATTATAACAGTAATTTAATATTATTACAATTGGCAGATAGAAGATAAGTAGCTTGACTTTTAAGTCTTACAGGTGTAATATTTATGTAAAGTTTTAATACTATTTTTTTATGTAAGAATCTTACAAGTGTAATATTAAAAAGGAAAGGAATGTGAAATTTGAAAAAAAGGATTAAATATCTATGTATTACAGCAGCTATTTTCGGGACATTAGTAATAGGTGTTGTCATAAGTAAAGTTGCTTTTTTAGATAAAAAAGAGAATGGAAGAACACCTGAAGAACTTCTAATTGCATATATGAATTACATTCCCGAACAGAAATATGAGAAGATGTATGCCATGTTAGCAGTAGAGGCATCGGGGAATATTAGTCAAGAAGATTTTATAAAACGTAACTCAGCGATTTATGAAGGCATAGAAATAAAAGATATGACAATAGAAATTCATGGGTATAATCAAGAAAAAAAAGTTGTAATGTACCAGACTTCTTTTGATACAGTTGCAGGAAATATTAGTTTTGAAAATGAAGCATTTTTTTTAGAAAATGAGAATGGTTATAGATTAGTTTGGGAGGATTCTTTAATTTTTCCAGAGCTATGTTCTACAGATAAGGTCAAAGTGTCTGTCATAGAGGCAAGACGAGGTGAAATTCTGGACAGAAAAGGGTGTGTTCTTGCAGGAAAAGGTATCGCATCTTCGGTCGGAATTATTCCAGGTGAACTGGAAGATACAAAGACTGCAATTCGAAAATTAGGTAAATTACTGGAGATTGAACCAAAAATAATTGAGAAAAAGTTGGCGGCAAAGTGGATAAAGAAAGATTCTTTTGTACCAATTAAAACAATTCCCAAAGTGGAAGAGATAGAGTTATTATCTATAAATCCAGATAAAGAAGTGCTAAAGGAAAAGGAAAGGCAAGAAAAGATGCTGAAGATTCCGGGAGTAATAATAACTGAAACTAATGTGCGGAAGTATCCTTTGAGAGATGCGGCAGCACATTTGATAGGATATGTACACAATGTTACAGCAGAGGATTTGGAAGAACATAGGGGAGAAGGTTATACTGCAAATAGCGTAATTGGGAGCAGTGGCATAGAAGGTTTATTTGAAAAAGAACTAAAAGGGCAGAATGGATGTAGAATTTATATTGTAGATTCTGAGGGGATTGAGAAAGAGGAATTGGCAAGTGTAACAGTACAGCATGGCAAGGATGTAAAACTGACTATTGATGCAGATTTTCAAACCGTATTATATGAAAAGTTTAAAGAGGACAAAAGCTGCTCAGTAGCCATGAATCCCTATACAGGAGAAGTGCTGGCTCTTGTCAGCACACCATCCTATAATAATAATGATTTTATTATGGGACTATCTAATAAACAATGGAAAGCGATAAATGAGGATGAGAATAAACCCATGTATAACCGCTTCCGACAGGTGTGGTGTCCCGGCTCTACATTTAAACCTATTATCGCTGCAATTGGCTTGGAAACAGGGGAAATTGATCCAGCAGAAGATTATGGAAATGAGGGTTTGAGTTGGCAGAAGGACACATCATGGGGAGCTTATCATGTGACAACACTCCATTCTTATGAGTCGGTTACTTTAGAAAACGCATTGATTTATTCTGACAATATCTATTTTGCAAAGGCTGCATTAAAAATAGGAAAAGAACAGATGCAGAACTCTTTGACTAAACTGGGATTTTCTGCAGAACTGCCATTCGAAATCCGAATGGCAGAGTCAAAGTATTCCAATACAGAAAAAATAGAAACAGAAATACAGTTAGCAGACAGTGGCTATGGACAGGGACAAATGCTCATAAATCCATTACATTTAGCATGCATATATTCAGCCTTTTGTAACGAGGGAAAAGTTATCAAACCTTATTTAACCTATCAAAANAAAGCTGTAGCTGAGTATTGGATTNNANATGCATTTTCTGGTGATGTNGCGGACAGNGTATTAGAAGGAATGAAAAAGGTTGTGAATAATTCNCATGGNACAGGATATGCNGCTCANNGGNAAGATATGGTTTTNGCAGGAAAAACAGGAACNGCAGAGATTAANNCATCAAAAGAGGATACTTCTGGTACGGAATTAGGCTGGTTTTCTATTTTTACTACAGAGAAAATGATGAAACATCCNATTTTAATTGTTAGNATGGTAGAAGATGTAAAAGGGAGAGGAGGCAGTGGCTATGTTGTTGAAAAAGATAAACAGGTTTTGGAAGAATGGTTCNGTAACAATTAGNAGAAANTTAGGAAGGNATTTGTGTGCGGCATGTATTCTTGTCTTATCTGGGATTGCAGGGTGTAGCAATGTACCCCAAACAAAGATACATATTCCAGAAAATGATAGTGAGGAGTTGGTTTCAAAACAGAATAACTNAAAAGAAGAACAAGAACAACTGGAAAAAGGATATAATCTCCCGATTGATGANGGAGAAAGGAAAGAAGCGGAAAGAGATTGTAAAAAAGTGATGGACCTTATTTCTGATATTTATAANCATGCAGAAAANGGGGAGACATCTAATGTTGTTCTTTCGGATGAGACGGTTTTAAAGATGCAGGATAAACTGAAAGAAACAAGATNTCCTNTTACGACAGCTGTGACATATTCTAACATGGAAAATTATAAGGGTATGGAAGACTTTCTAAAAGAATGTCAGGGAAACAAAAACAGCNAAAAAGTANTATATGATGTAACTATTCAGAACATACTCGAGGATTTGCTTGACAAATCCGAGTTTTACAAGATTTTAGCCCTTCGCTTTGCGAATTTATATGGGCTAAAATATAGTATCTGTTCAGGTACTGAACAGATACTATATGAGATTCGTTCCGATGGCGGGATAAATAGAANGAAATATATTTTTAATGGAACAGATATGTATGTNTTAGGNACAAGTGCGATGTGGAACAAGGAAAATAAGGNAAAGATTACCTNTAGTTCTTATACTAGAATAAAGGAGTGGAGATATACAAAGAANGGCTGGTTCTGCTATGAATTATGTGTGCCAGATNTGCCAGAAGTTAGTGAAATGGTTGACGGGAGCTATTTAGTGAGAGTAAAACCAATGAACGAACAACATCGTGAGATGTCAAAAAAATGTGTAAAAGGATTNGGATATCAGGGGCACAATCTTTTAAATTCAGATTGGGATGATANACANATGGAGGAATTAGATTACAAGGGAATGTATAGATATCTGTATGAAATGAAATATCAGAAGGAATTTCCTGCAGAGAGTTATCCAGAAGGAATACCCAAAAATGAATTTGAGCGTGTGATTATGGAATATCTTCCAGTAACAGCAAAGCAGCTACAAGAATATGTGACATTTGATAANGAAAAGCAGATTTATACATGGGGAGAAGCAGGATGCTTTACCTATATACCNTCTTTTATTGGAACTTCTGTACCNGAGGTTACNAANATAAAAGANAATAAGAACGGNACAGTCACATTAACTGTAGATGCTGTATGTGANATGGTTTTATGTGATGATGCAGCTATAACCCATGAACTTATCATTAAGTTTAATAAAGATGGNGGATTTNAGTATTTAGGAAACAAGATTTTGGAGAATGGGATTCAGAATATACCTGCTAATTCGTATCAAATTGGNGACTGATTAAGAAGGTGAAGCAGNTGAATAAAAAAACAATTATTACTTGTAACCATATTANTAGTTTTTATAGGGTATGTGGTATTTTTATATAAAGATTATACAAGTGAAACGTNTATCAAAAAGGAAGAAATNTCTACACTAATGATTAAAGCACAAGATAATAAAAATGATTATCTGAAATTTTCTATCTCCATTGACGATTTTATTTGTTGTTATAATAAGTACTATCAGAATGATAAAGGTGTTCATTATTTACAGCCATATTCAGAATGGAATTCGTTTGTGCAGNATTTCGGAAAACATAAGGGTGACATTTATTATGAATTTAAAACAGATAAAAAAGTATGGACTCTTCCAACAATTACAATTTATACANNAGAGGGCGAAGANTNTGTTAAAGAATTAACAATAAACTTTGATGATCACAGTTATTCTGATAAAATGTATGAAAAATATGAAGAGATTTGTTTTTATACTTTAAAAGTATTTTTCCCTAATCTAACAAAAGANAAAATCACACAGCTATATAAANAAATAAATAAACTGGCGTATGACAATATATTTCCAAATGAAAAAGGTTTTCACAGTGATAATCNTCCCAGTGACTTATATTATCAAAATGAAATTGGAGTGTATCCATACTTNGCATACGGTGAAAGCGTCCGCTTNTGTATTATTCCAGTAACATCAAAGGTGATTAAGGAGTATGAAAAGAAAGGAACAANGGTTCATATCATCCAGTAAGCCGTTTCGTAATNCTTGATTATTTCCATATATTCATATCAGATAAAATAGACAAGGAAATNTCTGATGCCTTGCTTCCTGTAGCATTATCAGAAGATTGNATATTAGTGGAAAAGAAATATGTATTATCATTGTTTNTAATGCATCCAACAAACCATCCATTTACATTTTTTTCATTTACTTGACCTGTNCCCGTTTTTCCATAAANATCTCCNTNNTTAGTAGATAATATATGAATAGAATTTTTTACTGTGTTAATATTTTNTGATNCNAANTTCAAATCCTNTGTAAATAATTTTGTTAAAAGTTCCACTTGTTCTATAGGGGAAATTTTTAAGGAGGACTGCATCCAATAAGAGGATAAATNTGTATNNATGTTCTCATTTCCATATCCNNTTTCCTGTATGTAGTGTTTTACAGCAGATGNACCAAGCTGTCTGTCAATTGACTGAAAATACCAATTGACGGAGGACTGCATGGCAGAATCNAGGTTCTGGTCTGTNTTCCATGCTTCAATNGGATAATTTGTTTTATCCCAAGCTATTAATGANTTTTCTGGTGTAATAATACCTTCTTCCAATCCAAATAGTGCATCATAAATTTTGTATGTAGAGTTTGGTGATATCCTTAAAGTGGCATAATCCATATTATATATGTTCCATGTATTGCTTTCTAAGTTGTATAGAACAAAACTGCCCTCATATCCATGAAAAAATGTTGATAAGTCCACTATGGAAATATTCTTGGAGTAAGATTTCCATTGGTAATGATTTCCATCTGCTGCATAAGTGGATAATATCGGAGAAAGGCTTAAAAGCATAATGGCAATTATCCCAGACGAAATAATATTTTTTAACTTTTTTCCAAAAGATGGCTTTTCATAGGATGCAATGTTGATAATACGACGGTTTATCTGTTTCATGTTTCCACTAAGTTTAGAGATAAAAGGAAAGGGAAAGAGAGATATTTTATGTGCAAAATTAATTAGTGTATTGCCATAATCTTCATAAGAATCTTCCTCAAGCATACTCAAAACAGCAGTGTCACAAGCAATTTCCCTGTCGTTGCCCATTTCTTTTAATGCATACCAAACAAAAGGGTTAAACCAATAGAACATGCCTGCAACATTCATTATATGACCTGCCAGGGCATCCCTATGTTTGTAATGTTGTAGTTCGTGGAGTAACATATACCGCAGGTCTGTAGCATTATAGTCTGATATTAGGTGGATTGGCAGATAAATACATGGTTTGAAAAATCCCATAATAATAGGAGATTTCAAAAAAGCAGTGCTGTAAACTGGAATATGTTTTTTTATTTTCATTTCATCTAAACAATTATTGTATAGACTGCGAACTTTCGGATTTTGAAGGGGAAGAGCAGAATTTTTCAAAATATGTAGATGAAGGGACATTTTTACCAGCAACAGAATCATTACAAGAATACCTAAAATCCATATTCCAGTTAATACTAATCCAATTCTGGAAGGTGTTTCTATGCTGACAGATAGAGTAAAGTCATTCATCCAGTTTGCCGCTCCAATTAAATTTGCATTGGAAGATTTTTCTATAACAGTTTCAGCATTTGATGCAGAGAAGTTTTTTAGGATTTCAAGGAGTGAAAATATCTGAGAAAGTCCAATTAGACGTAATGGTATGAAAGGAACTGTTAACAGTCCTAGGAATAAAAACCACAAATTATACTGCATCCGGGCGGACAGATTATTTTTGAATATCTGTTTGGCTATCAAAAGGATTACGACAATAACACTGATAAAAAGGTTGCATATAAAAAAGCGTATTATAAAACCAGTC
>JAAVHR010000108.1 GCA_014799595.1 Clostridiales bacterium
ATGCTGACCTGCAAGTCTAAAAAATCGGCTGAAACTACTGTATATTTTACTAAGATTCCATAATTGCCCTGAATTAACTAAATGACATTGGTTCACACCTACGGTGCAAACAGTAACGGAATCCAGCCTATTTAGAATTCGCCTTCGGCGAAAGGCTGGATTCTTCTCTACCACTACTTGTTCTTACGTACTTTGCAGCAAGTGCAAAGTACTACCTGTGAACAGTAACACTTAATAGTCAATGACAAAAATTACAGACAGGTAATGCTAAAAAATCCTAGTGTACTATCAGCAACAACTCACAATATAGGGCATAAATAATCAAGGTTAAATAATAGAATCTTACCGATTATACCATACTCAACATAATTTGACAACTTAAATTATAAAGCCGTATTTAACTTGTGTTACTGTTCACACCTATGGTGCAAACAGTAACGGAATCCAGCCTATTTAAAGTTCGCCTTCGGCGAAAGGCTGGATTCTTGGCTATTCTACGCTTTGGCACATAGCTTGACAGCAAGTGTCAAGCTTGTGAGTGAACAGTAACTAACTTGTTACTATTATCCAATTTTTTTCTATTTTTCTTTTATTTTTTGTAATAAAATGTTATACTTAAGGTATCAGAATGTAACAGTTCAGGTAGGTCTGCACACTTCGCTGTGCAGACCGTAAAAAAGACTAAAACAGGATTGGAATTGGGCAATTTGCATGCGAAGCTTGCCCAATTCCATAACAGGTCAGCCCCTGGCTGAACTGTTACATCAGAATTTTAGGAGGGATATATTATGAGAGACAAACAAGGGAACAATTATCTGATGATGGTGAATAAATTTGCCCTCACCATTATAACAATTATTGTATCTATTATTACAATAGGATACCTAAAAGATTTTGCAGACCAGAATATTAGCCTTTTCTTTGCTTTAATTGTGGTAATTACCGCAATTGTTACACTAATTTTAGATTTTATTGTATACTTTAAACAAAAAGATGGCACTTTGTTTAAATATGTCTCTATTCTGGGATTTGCATTAATGTACTGTATTGTCTTATTTGGTGCTAAAAATGATTTAGTGTTTGGTATTGTATTTCCTATCACTATCATTTACTTGCTTTACTTTGATTTTAAACTAATTTTAAGTCTTTCCATTGGATTCAGTATTATTAACATACTAGATATTATTTATGTAACCTCTATCTTGAAACAAACTCATGCTGGACATGAAATCATAACAGCATCTATTTTGCTCCAGCTTGCTCCTGTGATTGTATATCTAATTGTTCTTTGTGGGACTACTAAAATATCCAATCAAAATAATGAATCCAAACTAGCTAATATTCAGGATGAGAAAGAAAAAACATCCAATCTTCTAAAAGACATCCTACAGATTGTAGATACTGTTAAAGAGAATTCTACAAAAGTGAATGAGGAAATTGAAGGTTTAGGAGATAATATAGAACATACTTCTCTTGCTCTAACTAATATTTCTAACGGAAACCAAGACAATGCTGCTAATATTGAAAAACAAACTATAATGACCGCTAATATTCAAGATATGATCCTTGTAACTAAAGATATGGCAGATGATATGATTCAGCTTGCCCAGGAATCAGAAACTGCTGTTAAAGATGGAAAATTATCTATGGACAGCTTACATAGCAAAACACAAGAATCAGATAAAGCCAATGAACGTTTAGTCACATCTGTTACTCAGTTATTGACAAATACTAATGATGTAAAAGAAATTACGGAACAAATTTTTTCTATATCTTCACAGACCAATCTTCTTGCACTAAATGCTTCTATTGAAAGTGCAAGAGCTGGAGAAGCCGGAAGAGGATTTTCTGTAGTTGCAGATGAAATCCGAAATTTAGCAGATGAAACCAGAAATCTCACAGAAGCCATTCAGAATATTGTAAATGACTTGCAAAAAAATGCTGAAACAGCAAAATTCATGGTAGATACAGTAACAAATGTTACAGCAAGTGAACATGAACTCATAAAAAATGCTGAACATCAATTTTCTTCTATTGGCGAAAAGATTGATGCTTTGAATAAAAATATCCAAAATACTTCCAGCCAAATTGAGGACATCTATCAATCAAACACAAGTATTGTGGAAAGCATTCACCAGATTTCTTCTAACAGCCAGGAAGTTACTGCTACTACCCTGCAAATTGCAGAACTTGGAGATGCTACCAGCCAAAAAGCTAAAAATACACAAAAACTTATGGATGAATTAGTGGAAAGCGTTTCTTCTATTGAGAAATATAAAGATTGATTCTTTATTGACAAGTTATTGGCTCACATAAAATTTTTGTTCACAATTAAGGTCTTCATAATTTAATATGAAAGAAAGGAAAGTTGCTTGTATTAAGTACAACTTTCCTTTCTTTATATATTTTTCCAGATAATTACGACACTTTCATTCAATTATGTACCACTACGGTTGAGAGCAGTGAAAACGTGCCTTGCGGTGATATGTAACTTTGCACAAAAACACATAGAATAAATTCAGTTTCGCAATTACCTATATATTTTTCTACAATTTTACAAATACAGAAGTTTCTTGATTTAGAGCCTCTGAAATTTTCTGGTTTTCTTCCATTCGCTTTACAATATTATCCATATCCGTTACTAATACTTGTGTGCTTTCTGTTACACCATTAACACCTTCTGCACCATCTGCAATCGCCATGGAAATGGTGTTAATAGATCCAGCAATATCCGAAATAGAAACCCGGAGTCTTTCTGTTTGCTGTGCAAAATCGTTCATAACAGATTCAATATAAGTTGCATTCTCTTCGTATTTCACACCAGTTTCTACGAAATCACCAAATTCTGGTAAAATGGATTCATTCATATAATTAACCAGATTCTTTGCATTATCTGCAAGATTACGGACTGCATGAATTACATTTGTATTTATCTTTTGAATATTATTGGCATTCTGGGTACTTAGTTCTGCAAGCTGGCGGATTTCATCTGCAACTACCGCAAATCCTTTTCCTGCCTCTCCTGCTCTTGCAGCCTCAATGGAAGCATTTAATGCCAAAAGATTTGTCTGGCTGGCAATGTTTAGAATATCATCTGTCAGGGTATTGACTTGCTCTACACTCTTACTTTCTTCGATTGCCTGATTCAAAATATTTAAGATTTCATTTACTTTCTGCTCAGTTGTCTCTAAATTATTTCTTGCGGACTGCTCAATCATATCTGCCTGTTGTTTCATCTCCACAGAAAATTCTTTTACTTCTCCAGAGCGGACTGCAATTACACCAACATCTTCATTTACATTCTCTGTATTCTGGTTAATTCTCTCTACATTGGCTGCCACATCATGCATAGTTGCACTTAACTCTTCTGTAAGGGCAGATAAATCTGTCACACTATCTTCTGAAGTAATGACACTTTGCTGTACTTCTTTTACCACAATCTCAATCCGGTCGGAATTATCAGAAATTGTATGAAAGATATTCTGTAACTTAATGATAAATTCGTTAATGCCGCCTCCAAGTGCCGCAAGTTCTGTAACTGGAACAATCTTTACACGTTTTGTCAAATCACCTTCTCTTTGTTCAATATCACTTATGATTTCAGACAATTGTTTTTGAATCGTACGAATTGGTCTAATTACCTGTCTCATTACTACTGTTACCACTATAATTACAGATAAGATACTTAGTGCAATTGTGATAAGACAAACTGCCATAGCCATATTGTATGAGTCTTTCAAACCATTCTTTGCTTCTTCTGCCTGTGTATTTGCATCATCTACCAATAAAGAAATATTCTCCTGTATAATATTACTGCTTTCTTCAAATTCATTATTTGCACAAGCGTATGCTTCTTCTGTCTGACTGTCAGCACTATAAGCGATCAAAGAAATTAATGTCTTTTTATATTCTTTATAGCTGACTACAATGTTATTATAGTACTCTGCATTCTCTGCATTTACATATACCTTGTAATCTTCCAGATTCTGATCCAGCTTCCCTTCTTTTCCTTCTATTTCATTCACTATATCTACCATCGTACTAAACTTAGTTGCTATAATGTGTGACAATGCCAGACGGTGTATTGTTTGAATGTCATTTTCTATATCACTCAATGCAATTAAACTCTCCATACATTCATCAGAAATTGTTCTGGCTCTCTGGTTTACACTTTGGAGACTATGTAAGGAACTAAAGCTGGAAAATATAGATATCATCCCAAGAATCAATACTGGAATTAAAATCAGGCTTCTGATTCCTATACCTCTTTGGTTTAATTTTTCTATATTCTTTGGTTTCCCCACTTGCTTTTTCTCGTTCTTCATATCCATTCCCCCTATCCAATTGCTGTAATATCAGAAACTAATTTATCCATAATCTCTTGCATATCCCTGCCTTCTGCCCTTCCATCTGCCATACTCATACCAAAGGCTGCAACAGGGTCCCAATACTTTCCGCCAATCCTTTGCAGACTTCCATAATTAGACTGTTCCAGCAATGCTTTTATTGCTAAATCATTCTTTACCTCATCAGTTTCTGAAGCATTCTTATTAGCTGGTCCTTGTCCTCTCTCTTCAAAACGTAAAGTTTGGTTTTCCTCATTAGATATCCATTCTGCCAGTTTCGCAGCCCATTCCGTATTACCCGAATAAGCATTGACACCTACCATCTTATATCCCACATAAGACCCCATTTGTACTTGTTTACCTGCACATGTATAAGTTGGCAGCTTCACTGCACCAAAATTATCTCCCCATGCTTCCTTTAAACTGCCTGACAGCCACACACCACTTACACCAGCAATTACATTTCCATTCTTGGCACCTTCTGTCAAATCATCATCTGTCCCATTTTGAAATCCGGTATTCTTTCCAATATCCAACATAGCTTTTGCTACATCCGTTCCTTTGATATCCCCTTCCTTGCTATTCCAGTTGCATACATTAGTCACACCATCATCACCTAAACCAACTTCCATTCCTGTGTTTCCAAAAAAGGAATACAAATACCAACCGGAATTCCAATCCATAACTATTTTTTTATTATTATTTGTTGCCACTTTCAACATATCATCTAAAGTTTGTAAATCAGAATTGTTAAAATACGACTTATTATAATACATAAAATATCCATTATCTGCAGTTAATGGATAAGCATACAGATTATCTTCTATAGAAGCTGCCTCCACAGCTCCTTCTAAGTTTCTCTTGCGAATACTATCTGCATTTTCTACTGGTTTTAATACACCAGCTGCTGCCAATGCCATAAGCTGGTCATCTGCAAAAGTAAATACATCTGCACACTCACCTACATCACTTAATATAGTTTTCTTGCATTCTGCCTCTCCTACAGCTTCTACAGTAATCTCAAAACTAGTTTCTTTTTCATATTGTTTTTTGAAATTTTCTACAATGGTTCCTAGTAATTTCTGGTCTTCTTTCGCCCCCCACAAAGTCAGTTTCACCACACCATTGGTATCCTCTGCTGCCTCTTTTACATTCTCTAACTTTAGATTCTTTGTACTATCATTCGTTGTCCCGCATCCAGAACAGCTAAGTCCCACTAACGTACCTGCAAGTAACATACCAATCCATTTTTTCTTCATTGGTATTCCTCCTTTCTGTTATTACCTAAACCCTTTTGCCCTAATATTGCGACTTTTTTATAAAATACCTTCTATTTTGTTGATACATTTGTCACAATAAATGTAACAGTTCAGCCGAGGGCTGAACTGTTACGGAATTGTGCAAGCTTCGCATGTAAATTGCCCAATTCCTATCCTGTTTTAGTCTTTTTTACGGTCTTGCACAGCGGAGTGTGCAAGACCTACCCGAACTGTTACCAATAAATTTCTTTTTATTATACCATTTATTGACATTTTACACAAGTGGCATATCATATTTCAAATATATCACTATTCAGCCTATCTTTATTCTACTAATTCCATTCCCATTTCATATAATAATTCATTAACATTTATTATAGAATATCCTCTTTGTACAGCAAAAATAATTACACTGTCCCGTTTATTTTTTGCATAAAGAATAAGATAACCTGTAGTCTTTAGTAAATTTTGAATTTCATCCAAAGATAATGATAATCCAAAACACAAAGCAAGCACTTTATCTCTGGCAGGATATTTTGTACCTGAAAAAACCTGATAGGCATAGTTCCTATCTAATCCAGACTGTTTTATACATTGTGCCTTCGAAACATTTTTTTGCTTACATATTTTTTGTAAATACTCTGCTAAAACAATTGTGTTTATATTATCTTTTTCCTGTGAAAGATATGTTCCCAGGTCTGGTGTATTTTTTAAGATTTTTAATAACTCTTCTGTAGTCTTTTTCATATACAGCCTTCTTTCTTTGGTTTAATTTGAGTTATAGTTCAATCATAATGTCATTTATATAAAATTATTCACATCCTTAAGCATGAACTAAGTCTTATGTAAGCCTAGAACTAATGGCAATTTCCTCATAAGACAATTTTTTCATTTGTAAAAGCCTATTGGCTGTTTCAATTTTTTCATCATATCTTTCTTCTTCTCAGGCTTCATCACGCTCTTCTTCTATTAAATTTTGCAATGTCATATACTGTTGCCTGGCTTCCTTATCATGTTTCACCTTCTGCAGATGTTTATCCAATTCTTTCAATCGTGGGTCTGTTAATGCTTCTGTATAGGGATTCTCCAGATAGTTCAATAATTCCATCAACTTTGAAACGATACTTTCATTATATCAAACTTTCTTGGGTTGTTGAATTTTCGTATGAAATATACAAAAGAAATGTTAGACTTTTAGCAGAACGCTAATGCACAGGTTACTATACCATGAATGCCAAAAGATAGCAAGACTTTTTTAAACAATAGATCGGAATATGCCATTTCTTAATAAATTGACATTCGTCCAGCTCTGCAATAAATATACCCTAAATATATTGTTTTGACATCAGAACTATAATATGTATATAATAAAAGAAATAATATAAAAAACAAGTAAACATTCATACAGGAAAAGTATATGAACGTCTGCGTAATATAGAGTCACCTTATCTTGCACAAGTATCGTAAAAATAATGAGGGCAATTTTGCCCTCTTTTAATTTTTTTAATCGTATTTGTTATATCATACTTATTTTATACAAATACTCACAAGATACTTAGACCAAACTCCCACATAGAATATCTTAATTGTAAGATTATTTAAAATCCTTCTTTTCAAATTTATCAATACTTTATTATCAAGCTGAAAACACCTAAATATAACATACTATACATTCTAAGGAAACTATAACTTATTTTATTGTATGAAACATGAATACATTGTAGATCTTCTCCTATCTAACTTTAAAGGTACTTTTTGACATTTCATTCTTTATTATGATAATATTATACTAAATTTCTTGTTATGGCTCACTTCGCAGATAAAAACAATAACGAAAAAGAGCTAAATTATGGGATTTAAACGGGAACAAGTTATTGAGAAAACTGTTAATTATTAATTAAGGAGATCTTTATGAACAATAAATTAAAATACCACTTATATTTTCCAGCTCTTGCTGCTCTTTTACTGTCAACAACTGCCTGCACCAAAGGTAGGAATTATAATGAAAATACCTTGGAGACTTCCACAAATCTTCCTGCTTCTACTTCTGTTATCACTACAGAACCAGAGGCATCCATGAAAGAATCGCCCATACCAACAAAAGTTTCTTATGTAAATCCTTCTGGTACTACTTTAGAAACCAGATTCCAACTTCCAGAAGGTTATACCCGTTTATCTTATTCTAAAGACTCTTTCGGAGAATTCGTAAGAAAATATCCTCTTTGTGAAGATGGCTCAGAAGTTCTTTTATACAATGGTTCTAAAAAAGGAAACCAGAATGCACACATTGCCATTTTTGATATGGATTTAGTTAATGATGATTTACAGCAATGTGCAGATTCTGTAATCCGTATGTATGCAGAATACTTTTATAAAAAGAAACAATATGAGCTTATGCAGTTTCATTTTGTAAACGGTTTTTCCTGTGATTTTTCTAAATGGAGCCAAGGAATGCGTGTAAATATTGATGGTAACTCCACTACTTGGTATCAGGGGGCAGCCAGTGATGATTCCAATAAAACACTTGAGAGTTATCTTCGCACAGTATTTTGTTATGCCAGTACCCTTTCTCTGGAAGAAGAATCCAAATCTATCCAATTAAAAGATATTCAAATTGGAGATATATTTATTCACGGAGGCAGTCCCGGACATGTGGTTATGGTAGTAGATGTATGCAAAAATAAACAAAAAGAGAAGGCTTTTCTTCTGGCTCAGGGATATATGCCAGCCCAACAATTTCATATTTTGCAAAACCCACAACACACAGATGATCCATGGTACTATACTAAGGATTTATCCAATGCCTTAGATACTCCGGAATATGATTTTACTATGGATGAACTAAAAAGACCAACATACATTAAATAACCTTCTTTACCACTACTTATTCTTACGGACTTTGCAACAAGTGCAAAGTCCTACATTGAACAATAACTTATAATGTAACAGTTCAGGTAGGTCTTGCACACTCTACTGTGCAAGACCATAAAAAAGACTAAAACAGGATTAGAATTGGGCAATTTATAATGCGGAGCTTGCCCAATTCTGTAATAGGTCAGCCCCTGACTGAACTGTTACCTTATAATTTTCTTTCTTGAAAAAAATTCTCAAAAACTATAGACTATTTTGTCATTTTGTGAGAAAATAGAATTAAATGCGGTGGCTTTTTATGGAAAGATCTGGAAATGACATCGTAGGAACAAATGAAAGATTGAAAGGAGACTCAACATGATTTATACGAACGAAGTAGAAAAGATGTGCCCAGTTGCAGCAACTGGCGGACAGCATGGAGCTGCCCCAATCCCAGAAGAAGGAAAGTGGGTAAAAGCAAAAGAAATCAAAGATATCTCAGGTTTCACACATGGTATTGGATGGTGTGCACCACAGCAGGGTACTTGTAAGCTGACCTTGAATGTAAAAGAAGGTATTATTCAAGAAGCATTGGTAGAAACCATTGGCTGTTCTGGAATGACTCATTCTGCTGCTATGGCATCTGAAATTCTTCCAGGAAGAACTTTGTTAGAGGCTTTGAACACAGACTTAGTTTGTGATGCTATCAATACAGCAATGAGAGAATTATTCTTACAAATTGTTTATGGTAGAACACAGTCTGCATTCTCTGAAGATGGTCTTACAATTGGTGCAGGACTTGAAGATTTAGGAAAAGGATTAAGATCCCAGGTTGGTACTATGTATGGAACATTAAAGAAAGGTCCTCGTTACCTTGAGATGACAGATGGATATGTTACTGGAATTGCATTAAACGAAGATGATGAAATCATTGGATACAAGTTTGTAAACTTTGGAAAGATGATGGACTTTATCAAAGCTGGTGATGATGCAAATACTGCTTTTGAAAAAGCTCAGGGACAATACGGCCGTGTAGCAGATGCAGTGAAAGTAATCGATCCAAGAAAAGAATAATTACATAGTTATGAAAAAGGAAAAATAAGGAGGATACTCATAATGGCTTTATTTGAATCATATGAAAGAAGAATTGACAAAATCAATTCTGTTTTAAATAGCTACGGAATTTCTTCTATTGAAGAAGCAGAAAAGATTACAAAAGATGCTGGATTAGATGTATACAATCAGGTAAAAGGAATTCAGCCAATTTGTTTTGAAAATGCATGTTGGGCTTATACAGTAGGTGCAGCAATCGCAATCAAAAAAGGATGCAAAAGAGCAGCAGATGCAGCAGCAGCTCTTGGAGAAGGTCTTCAGGCATTCTGTATTCCTGGTTCTGTTGCTGACCAGAGAAAAGTTGGTTTAGGACATGGTAACTTAGGAAAGATGCTATTAGAGGAAGAAACAGATTGTTTCGCATTCTTAGCAGGTCATGAATCTTTTGCTGCTGCAGAAGGTGCTATCGGTATTGCTGAAAAAGCAAACAAAGTCCGTAAGAAACCTCTTCGTGTAATCTTAAATGGTCTTGGAAAAGATGCTGCCCAGATTATCTCAAGAATTAACGGATTTACATTCGTTGAAACAGAAATGGACTACAGCACTGGAGAAGTAAAAGAAATTTCCAAAAAAGCATACTCTGACGGACTTCGTTCAAAAGTTAACTGCTATGGTGCAAACGATGTATCAGAAGGTGTTGCTATTATGCACAAAGAAAAAGTAGATGTTTCTATTACTGGTAACTCTACAAACCCTACCCGTTTCCAACATCCAGTAGCTGGTACATATAAGAAAGAATGTTTAGAACAAGGTAAGAAATACTTCTCTGTAGCATCTGGCGGTGGTACAGGTAGAACACTTCATCCAGATAACATGGCTGCAGGTCCTGCTTCTTATGGTATGACAGATACTTTAGGACGTATGCACTCTGATGCCCAGTTCGCTGGTTCTTCTTCCGTTCCTGCTCACGTAGAAATGATGGGATTAATCGGTATGGGTAACAATCCAATGGTTGGTGCTACTGTTGCTGTAGCCGTTTCCATTGAGGAAGCTGCTAAGGCTGGTAAGTTCTAGGTTTTAGTGTTTTCAAGAAAATCAAAATTTAATTAATTATAACAAAATACAATAGATTGTGTACCATTTGTGTCCCTTTATTTCAAGAGGGACACAAGTACACAATCTACTTTTATAAACTGTTTAATATTTGCACATTTCTTTCTTTTATCTCATCTGTTATATGTTGATATATACCTAATGTCGTCTTAATATTTTTGTGTCCCAGTCGTTTTTGTACATATTTTATATCGGCTCCATTAGATAACAAATTTGTAGTATGTGTATGCCTTAAAGAATGAAAATCCCATAATGGCATATCTAATTGATAGTGTACTATGCGACCACAGTGTTGCATAATTCTTGGTTGGCAATAACTTCCATCTTGTCTTCTGTTAACAGGACTATATTCTTTATAATTCTCATCATATTTTTCAGTTATACACATATTTTCATCTATATAATATCTTTTATACAGGTTTCCATAGTATTCTTTATCCTTAATCATTTGTTCTTTTCTTTCTTTTAATATCTTATACATAAAGTCATCTAGTTCGATTTCTCTCACAGAATTATATTTTGGATTTGATAAATACCATAATTTTTTGTTATCATCATATTGAACTTGGTAATTAACAGTTATGATGTGTCTTGCTTCATTGAAATCAGTTATGATATCTAATCCAAAAACCT
Source organism: Clostridiales bacterium (assembly GCA_014799595.1). GTDB lineage: Bacteria > Bacillota > Clostridia > Lachnospirales > Lachnospiraceae > CAG-411. The sequence continues at coordinate 11,255 of JAAVHR010000108.1, forward strand.
CTCCAAGTCTCAGTCCACATCTGTATCCTAGTTGTAATGGAATATATTGTGATGTATCAGGAGAAAATCTTTTTATTATTTTTTCAAAATCTTCTTTTGAAATTGATATTTTTTCTTTTTTTCTTGTAGGTTTTTGTGGCTCTGCACTTGGTAATGGTAATTTAACATATTCCATAGGGCTAGATTTAATATATCTTAATGGTTGTACAGCATATCGGAAACTATTAGTAAGTATTCCCTTTATACTAGCTAATGTATTGCGACTAAATCCCTCATTAAATTTTTTATTTATGAATTCCTGAAGAATACTTGGTGATATAGATGAAAGCTTGTACATCCCAATTTCAGGATCTATATATAGCCTTATTTTCTTTTTATATCCTTCATATGTTGTACTTTTTAAATTTGTTTTACAATATTGTTCCAACCAAAATTGAAGATAATCATGTACTGATATCTCGGAATTAGTAATAATTGTGCCAGCACTGTCATATTCTGCTTTTGCTCTTGTTCCAGCTTCAATGGCTTCTCCTTTAGTTTTAAATCCACTTTTACTTATTCTTTTGCGTTTACCATCCGACTTTGCAATTTCAAAACGATATTGCCATTTACTTCCTCGTTTTTCAACTCTAAGTTCACCCATACTTATACCTCCTACTATCCATTTGATTGCTTTTTGTGTACTAATTATACACAAATGGTCAAAAGATGTCAAAGAATAAGAAAACTAGAAAAATATTATTTTTAAATATCAATTAATATAAATATAAAAACACCTATTCTTTTTATATAATTGTTTTCAATCTAGAATAGATGTTTTTATATTTATATAATATGTATTCAGCTTTTATAACATTGACAAGTCTTTACCTTCATATTCTTTTAAAAAATTTTCTAAAGTTTCCTTTCTTATTCTATACGACTTAAACTTTAGAAC
>JAAVHR010000109.1 GCA_014799595.1 Clostridiales bacterium
AAAAATCACCCCCCATGCTATTCTTCTAAAATCTTACCTAAAATTTTATATAGTTCTTTTATTTCATCTTTGCTCAAAGTAATCCCTTTTCCCATCTTTTCACGTTCAGGTGCCCAATCTCTAATATCGTATTTTGAAGCACCGCCATTCCACGAGATGAGATTCAATTCTTTTCTCCATCCCTTAGCACTCTCGGAAAGCACTCCCAATTCTTCTAAAATATCATATTTAATATCTGCCATAATATACCTCCTCTAATTCTGCATTCTTGTTTTTTCTCTTAAGTAACTATCACACCTATCATCCAACACATTCTTATGATTATTCAAAAACTCTGATACAAATGGTGCAACCCAATACTGTGATCCGTCTGGCGGCGTATCCCCAACTTCCAGATAATCTGTATAGTCATATGACATTATAAGCAATGGATTTATTAACACCACCAAGAACAAAAATGAAATTGTAATAAATACCGCTGCTTCACCAAACTCCTTGCACTCCTTTTTTATTTTGTGTTTTGTAACCAATCGGTTATATGATTCATTATAAAACAGATGCCCATTGGAATGTACATAATTATTTAGTTTATCTGCCAGTTTATCAAATGAATCCTTTAATCGAAACTCCTGTACTGCCTTTCTTGCCGATGGATGTGAAGCAATACACTTTAAAACAGAACCTATATGCAAATCTTTTTGCCGATTATGTACCCAATCCCAAATATTCTTCTCATCCTCATTTAATTGCTGTACATCAACATACTGCGTAAAATCACTATTATCTGCCACTGTAAAAAGATACACATAATAAAACAAATCATCTCGATATTTACGGAGCAAAGAGTATGCATCTGCAAAATTGGCATTCATACAACAATAGCGAATACTTTCCATAGTCCTTGTTGTTGAATCGAGAATAATATTGCCATTCACTGCCCCTGTCTGCCTAAAAACAGACATATCTCTGCCAAAAGCCAAATATCCTAATTCTCTGAGAAAATCTCTGATTTGCACCAGCAAATCTATCAAAGAGATAAAATCCTGATTTGTACTGACACCATTTCTATTAAGTTCAAACTCATTCATTGACGAAAACATACATATTCCTCACTCCCCTACTCACTCTCTGCAACTCCGAACTTTCTTCTGAAATCCTCGTAATTATTTGTTAATTTTTCAGGCGTATTTCCTACTACTTTATACCACATATTTCGTATATTTTCCATATTATTTTGAGTTTCAGTGCAAAAGGGTATCACATGGGTATCATTCAACTTTACAATCCAAATGTACGATACGACCACGCTTTACTATCAACCAACATATACAAAATTCTAACTATGTAAATGATGTCCTCCTCTATCACATAATAAATCTTGTAATTGCAATAATAATCTTTTCGGACACCCAATCCAGCAAGTAACTCATCTTCGTCTAATTCATTCCTCTCTGAAAAGTTTACCAGAGAATTTATCTTTGCACGAATCCCACTTACTCCGTAATCCTAATTTGATATTGCCTCATCTTTGTATTTCTTCTCCAATCTGTCACATACAGTATTAAATTCTTTTGACTTTTCCTCTTTTACCTGTTCCAATCCTGCCATTACCATCTCTCGAACTTCTTTTTTTTGTTCGTCCAAAGCTCTTTGGTAATCCTCTTTCAGTGCCACAATCATATTACTCAGTCTTTTCCTCTTATATTATTAGTATCCCTCTTAATACAAAATTTACTCTTACTACCTATTATGATATCGTAGTCAAGTTGTATTTGCAACAATTTCTCATGATTTTCCTTTGTCACAAACCATATGTCAATTTTAACAAATTATAATCGGATACTTTTCAAAATGTAAATTTTAATTGTTCTAAGCCCCTTCGCCGAAGGCGAATTTTCATGGGCTTAGAACGTAACTGTTCATGGTTCTGAACAGTTACAAATTGGATAAAAATATTTTTTCTGGCTGAACTGTTATCAAGAAATGAAAGACAATTCTTGAAATACTTAACAAATTATGATATATTAAATATAAGAAAAGCACCCACTCCAAAGTGGATGCTCCGAGTTTAGGTCAGAAAATGTCCTTATGAACACCGCCTATCCTGTTGGCAGACAGGATAGGCATTTTTATTTTCGCTTATTTCTCTTATCGAGAAAGGTAAGCAATGCAACAATGAAACTACCAAAGGCAATCATTAAACCGATTATCCCAATAAATATCATTATAATATCTGCAGCTGTCATGTACACCACCTCCCTTCCTATGTATTCCGACAAACCGGTTTCATTGGCTCGGGAGGCTACCACCCTGTCATGGGTACTTTTCCATGAAAAGATTCTACCACAATTTGACAGGATTTTCAATCAAATTTGCTTTTATGGACACGGCAAAAACGCACTCAGATTTTGAAAAATATATTTTCTACCAATCTCATCTTTTTTATATCCAGAGTCTTTAATTCTTTTAATAAATACCCATCATTCCATCCACAGTTCTTTCTTTTCCCAGTGCTTCCACATTTATAGCTTTTTTCCCGCTTTAACATGTTCAGTGTCATATGCCTCAAAATATTTATTTTCCATCAATAGCCACTACACCCTCTATTTTCTCTGTTCTTGGATCGTCAACAGATTTCAGACAATCCTCTAATGCTTTGTTAATACACATTTTATTCACTCCATTTAAGATTTAATAAAGTTATTGTATACGAATATATAAGAAATGTCATCTATTATTTTACATAAAAGTTACAGTTTTGACTAGAGATAATTTTATGCGTTTACTGTGACTTCTTTCCATCTTTAAGTTGCTCCAGTATATCCTTTAGTTTCTGTGGTATTGGCAAACCCAGTACTGCTACATTTTCCAAAATTATAATCCCTTCATTAGAAAGATAGAAAAAAATTACTGTTGTGCGAATTATACTTCCATTCTGAACAATCAGTGCATCAGTCACGTTTCCCACTGCCACTAAGAAAAAAATAGATACTTTCTTTGCTATCCCACAAAAACCAATCTCACTTGATATTTTTTTATTCAAAATCGCAACCAATATTTGGGTCAAATACTCCACTACCATAAATAAAATCAAAGCAAGCAATAAACCATCCCACCCTCCAAGCACAATTTCAACTATACCTTTTTCTGCTACAAACAATATCCTCTCTACTGTAAGTAAAAATATTCTCATTTTCACATCCTCGCTTTCTATCTCATTCTGCAAATCCTTCATATCTCATAAAAACCAGTCCTTGCTCTATTTCCTTTATCAAATTTATTGAGTATAGAAAAAGCCAGACAGCATCCATCACTTTGGATACTGTCTGGCTCGCTACACCTTCGAACGGCACAAAACAGTAAATTTTTTTAATAACCAGATTACACGCCTTCGTTAACCATAGTTGTAACAGTTCAGCCGAGGGTTGACCTGTTACAGAATTAGGCAAGCTTCGCATGTAAATTGCCCAATTTCAATCCTGTTTTAGTCTTTTTTACGGTATTGTACAGTGGAGTGTGCAATACCTGCCTGAACTATTGTGAATAGTCACTTGAATTTCAACAATGTCTCTAATAGGAAAAAACGGTACAGTCCTTATAATTGGGGCTATACCGCCTTAATGAAAAATACTTTTCCTATGACTAATAACATAATGTTTTTTATGAAAACTCATTACTGTTCACAGGTAGTACTTTGCACTTGCTGCAAAGTACGTAAGAACAAGTAGTGGTAGAGAAGAATCCAGCCTTTCGCCGAAGGCGAACTCTTAATAGGCTGGATTCTGTTACAGTTTGCACCATAGGTGTGAACTGTAACAAAAAACCCTACTCAGACTGCATACCTTTCAAGTATTCATCTACACACTTACTTCCAAATATTACAGCTACAATTACTGCACCTGCAATGCATACATATTTTACAATCTTTGTAACATCCACTTTTACTTCTACACTTGTTTCACTTTCCATATTCAATCCTTCCTCCTTAACACTTCGGAATTTCATATAATGGATATTTGTCAGTTAATCATTTTACCATTGCCATTGCCTTCTCCTTATTGGCATCAACATCATTAATTAATAATGCAATAGCTTCTGCAATAACATCCATATCTTCTGTTTTCATTCCCCTAGAGGTTACTGCTGCTGTTCCAAGACGGATACCACTTGTTACAAATGGCTTTTCCGGATCATTTGGAATGGTATTTTTATTACAGGTAATGTTTGCAGCATCCAATAACTTCTCTGCTTCTTTACCAGTTACACCCTTACTTCTTAAATCAACAAGCATTAAGTGATTATCTGTTCCTCCAGATACAATGTTAAATCCACGTTTTATTAAACCATTTGCCAAAGCCTGTGCATTATCAATAACATTCTGTGCATAAGTTTTAAAGCTTGGATCTAATGCCTCTTTGAAACATACTGCTTTTGCGGCAATTACATGCATAAGTGGTCCCCCTTGGATACCTGGGAATACCGATTTATTCAACTTATACTCTTCTGCAAACTCTTTGCTGGATAGAATCATACCACCTCTTGGTCCACGAAGTGTCTTATGTGTAGTAGTTGTTGTTACATGGGCATAAGGAATTGGGCTTTCATGTAAGCCTGCTGCCACTAAACCTGCAATATGTGCCATATCTACCATTAGGAATGCTCCAACTTTATCTGCAACTTCACGAAATCTTTTAAAGTCAATCTTTCTTGCATAAGCACTTGCTCCTGCCACAATTAGTTTAGGCTTGCATTCTGTTGCAATTTTTTCTAATTCATCATAATCAATAAATCCTTCGTCATTGACTCCATAAGGAACGATATTAAAATAGCTTCCTGACATATTTACCGGACTTCCATGTGTCAAATGTCCACCATGGTCTAAGTTCATACCCATAACAGTATCCCCTGGCTTTAACAAACAAAAGAACACTGCCATATTTGCCTGTGCTCCAGAGTGTGGCTGTACATTTGCATAAGTACAACCAAACAATTTCATAGCTCTGTCTCTTGCCAAATCCTCTACAATATCTACATACTCACATCCACCATAATAACGCTTCCCTGGATATCCTTCTGCGTATTTGTTGGTTAAAGTACTTCCCATAGCTGACATAACAGCCTTACTTACAAAGTTCTCTGATGCAATCAATTCAATGTGGTCATTCTGTCTCTGTGTTTCCTGCTGCATAGCTTTTGCCACTTCTGGGTCAAAACTTGCTATTTCTTCAAATGTGTACATATTTATTCCTCCATATACTATAATTTGTGTAACAGTTCAGCCATGTAAAAGTATATGTACAAATTGCACGAGGGAGCTTGCTCACAGAGAGCAAATTGCACATATACTTTTATATGCTTAACGCCATACATGAATATTTTGCCAGCCAATTTATAATACTTTTAGTCATGTTGTATAT